>CAXBRX010000238.1:0-5603 GCA_963977835.1 uncultured Derxia sp. | reverse complement strand
GATTCGCGCGCCATTTCCGCAGCGACGAAGCGCCCGCGCCGGTGATCGAGGTCAGCGGGCGCATGTATCCGGTGGAAGTGCGCTGGCGCCCGCCCGCCGACGGCGTGGAGACGACCGACGCCATCGTCGGTGCCGTGGATGAAGCCACGGCACAAGGCGCAGGCGATGTGCTGGTCTTCCTGCCCGGCGAGCGCGAAATCCGCGAGGCCGCCGAAGCGCTGCGCAAGCACCACCCGGCGCACACTGAAATCCTGCCTTTGTTTTCGCGCCTGTCTGCCGAGGAGCAGGACCGCATCTTCAAGCCCGGCAATGCGCGCCGCATCGTGCTCGCGACCAATGTGGCCGAAACCTCGTTGACCGTGCCCGGCATCCGGTATGTGGTCGACACCGGCCTTGCACGGGTCAAGCGGTATTCGTATCGGCAGAAGGTCGAGCAATTGCAGATCGAGCCGATCGCGCAAGCCTCGGCCAATCAGCGTGCGGGCCGTTGCGGTCGGGTGTCCGCCGGCGTGTGCATCCGCTTGTATGCGCAAGACGATTTCAACGCGCGCCAGAAATTCACCGACCCCGAAATCCTGCGGTCTTCGCTCGCAGCGGTCATCTTGCGCATGAAGGCGCTGCGCCTGGACGACATCGAACGCTTTCCTTTCGTCGAAGCGCCGCCGGGCCGGGCGGTGGCCGATGGCTATGCCTTGTTGCAGGAACTCGGCGCGCTCGACGACGCGAATCGGCTGACCGACATCGGCCGCCAACTGGCCAAGCTGCCGCTCGATCCGCGTGTCGGCCGCATGTTGCTGGCCGCGCGCGATGCGCAATGCCTGACCGAGGCCACCATCATCGCCTCGGCCTTGTCGGTGCAGGATGTGCGCGAACGGCCTTACGGACAGGAAGACGCCGCCGACAACGCACATCGCAAATTCAACGATGAAAAAAGCGAGTTTCTGTCCATCGTGCGGCGCTGGCGTTTCATCGAACATGCCTTCGCGCACAAGAAGAGCAACAGCAAGCTGCGCGACGATCTGAAAGCCAATTTCCTGCATCCCTTGCGGGTGCGCGAATGGCGTGATGTCCACGGCCAATTGCATTCCACGATCGCCGAACTCGGCTGGGCGTTCAATGCGCCGCTCGATGCGAAACCCGGCGCTTCTTCAACGCCCGCCGACGCAGCGGCAAGCAAGGCTGTGGCAAGCCACGTGCCGACGGACAGTGCCGCGATGGACAGCGCGACCGGCAAGCGCGAATCGCTGCTTGCGCCGCCCGAGTACGAACGCCTGCATTGCGCCTTGTTGACCGGCCTGCTCGGCAACATCGGTTGCAAGGCCGACGAGGAAGCGCATTACCTCGGCGCGCGCAGCATCAAATTCCATTTGTGGCCGGGCTCCGCCTTGCTCAAGAAGGCCGGGCGTTGGGTGATGGCGGCCGAGCTCGTCGAAACCTCGCGCTTGTTCGCGCGCACCATCGCGCGCATCGAACCGGAATGGATCGAGCGCGTCGGTGCGCACCTGGTGCGGCGCAGCCATTCCGATCCGCATTGGGAAAAGCGTTCGGCGCGGGTCAATGCGCTCGAGCGCGGCACGGTCTATGGCCTTACGGTCTATCACGGTCGGCGCATCGACTATGGCCGCATCGATCCGGTCGAGGCGCGTGAGCTGTTCATCCGCGGCGCGCTGGTGGCGGGCGATTGGGAACCGCGTCTGCCCACGCAACAGAATTTTCTGGCGCACAACCTCAAACTCGTGCGCGAGATCGAGCAGCTCGAACACAAGGCGCGCCGGCTCGATGTGCTGGTCGACGAAGCGCTGATCTACGCCTTCTACGACGCCCACATCCCGGCCGAGATTCATCATGGCCATGCGTTCGAGGTCTGGTATCGCGAAGCGGCCAAGCACGCGCCCAAGCTGTTGTTCTTGAGTCGCGACGATGTCATGCGCCATGAGGCAGCCGGCATCACGACCGATCTGTTCCCGAAGATGCTGGCCTTCGGTGGCGTCGACATGGCGGCCAGTTATCACTTCGAGCCCGGCAGTCCGCGCGACGGCCTCACGCTCGCCGTGCCCTTGTATGCGCTGAACCTGGTCGACGAAAAGCGTTGCGACTGGCTGGTGCCCGGCATGCTGCGCGAGAAGGTGCAATTGCTGCTCAAAAGCCTGCCGCAAAAACTGCGCCGGCATTGCGTGCCTTTGCCAGAATATGCAGCCGGTTTCGTCGCGCGCCATGCCGAGATGCCCGATGCCAGTCTGATCGACGCCTTGATCGCCGATCTGCGCGCCGAGCGCCAGCTTCAGGTGTTGGCGAGCGATTTCAAGCTCGAGACCGTACCCGCGCATTTGTTCATGAATTTCAAGGTCGTCGACGAGCATGGGCGGCAACTCGCGCTCGAACGTTCGTTGGCAAAATTGCGCGCCGATCTCGGCCGGCAGGCGCGGGCGCAGTTTCAGCAACTCGCCACCGCGGTCGGGGTGCGCGGGGTGCGCGACGACGCCGACACGGGCGAGGCCAAGCGCGGCGCGACGGCGAGCGAGTCCGCGCGTGCCACGTCGCCCAACGCGCAGGCCACCCCTGCGGCGGCACGCAAGGGCGGCGCGGTGATCGATGCCGATCAACCGATCACCGACTGGACCTTCGGCGAATTGCCCGAGCTGCTCGAAATCAAACGCGGAAAACAGGTGCTGCTCGGCTATCCGGCCTTGATCGATGCCGGTGCGCATGCCCGACTCGAAGTCTTCGATGAGCCTGCGATCGCCGCGCAACAACACCGCAAAGGTTTGCGGCGCTTGTTCGCGCTCGCGCTCAAGGAACAGCTCAAATACCTCGAAAAGAATCTGCCCAATCTGACCCAGATGGCGGTGCAATACATGCCGCTCGGTTCGCAGGACGAGTTGCGCGGCCAGATCCTCGATCTGGCGCTCGATCGCGCCTGCCTGGGCGACCCGTTGCCCAGCGATGCCGCGGCCTTCCATGCGCGGCGCGACGAAGGCAAAGGGCGGCTCGGTTTGCTGACCCAGGAGATCGCGCGGCTCGCGGCGGCCATCCTCGGCGAGTACGCGCAACTGAGCAAGAAGCTGGTCCAGGCCAAGCCAGTGCCCACGGCCCACGCCGACTTGTCGGCCCAATTGGCGGGCCTCATGCCCAAGGACTTCCTGGTGCGTCATCCGTACGCGCAATTGGCGCATCTGCCGCGCTATCTCAAGGCAATGGCCGCGCGCATCGACAAATTGCGGACCGATCCGGCGCGCGACGCGACGCGCCTTGCCGAACTTGCGCCCTTGCTGCAGAACCTGCAGCGCGCCGTGGCCAACCGCAAGGGCCAGGACGACCCTCGTCTGACCGAGTTCCGCTGGCTGGTGGAAGAGCTGCGGGTTTCCTTGTTTGCGCAGGAATTGCGCACGCCCATGCCGGTCAGCGTCAAACGGCTGCAAAAGGTCTGGGAATCGATGCGTTGACGGCGGGTCGATTTTGGCCGCCGCCCGCGAAGAGGCATCATGTCGGAGCGCGTCGGCGCACTGATGGCACTGAACTCCTCCTGAAAAAATGACTTCGATTCCTCGCGCGCTGCTGCGCGCCGCACGTTCGCAGTTGCATCCTTACATGCTGCTGCTCACCTTGTTGCCGCTGTTGATCGCCGCGCTGCTCTGGGGCGGCGTACTGTGGTCGGGCGGCGAGACCGCAGTCAACGCGATCCAGCATTTCCTCTCGAATTCGAGCCTCGCGTCCTGGGTTCAGCAAGGTGCGGCGCGCATCGGTCTCGAACGCGTGACCTGGCATTGGGAAACCTTCGCGGCGCCGGTGCTGTTCGCCTTGTTGCTGGTGCCGGCCGTGGTGCTGAGCGTGGTCGTCATCATCGGGATGATCGGCGCGCCGCTCGCGGTCAAGCATGTGTCGCGAACCTACCCGCAGGTCGAACTGAAGCCGGGCACGGGTGTGCTGGCCAGCATCGCCAACGCGCTGAAGGTGTCCTTGATCTTCATGTTCGCCTGGTTGCTGACGCTGCCTTTGTGGCTGATCCCGCCCTTGAATCTGATCGTCCCGCTGTTGTTGTGGGGCTGGCTCAACTACCGCGTCATGCTGTTCGACGCCTTGGCCGCGCACGCCTTGCCCGAAGAACGTCAGCGCATCGTCCAGCGCCATCGCTGGTCCTTGCTCGTCATCGGCGTGCTGGTGGCCGGTTTGATCGTGGGCGTGGCCGAAAGTGTGGCCACCGGCGTACTCGACCCGCTGGTGGGTGGCGGCACCCGCGATGTGGTCGCTTCGGTGATCATCCTCATGACCTTGCTCTTCAAGCCGCACGGCCTGTTTGGCGAAGAACATATCGAGAGGGTCTGATGTTTTACCGTCGAGCCGGAATCCGTTTCACCAGTTACGCCGCGGCGCGGGCCATCTGGCCACTGCCGCTCGACCGGTATCTCGTGATGGTGATCCTGGGGCTGGCCATCGTCGCGCCGCTGCCGGCACGTCCCTGGTTCGCTGAAATAAAAGCGCTGCCAGACTTCGTGCGTGACGAAATTCGCTACGTTCGCGACCCAGTTTCTGTCGAGCTGGTTTCTACGCCAGAACAGACGCTGAAAATTGCTCAAGGCGATTGCGATGATCGTGCTTGGCTTGCTGCTCGGGTTGGTTGGCACCGACGTCAACTCAGGCGTGGCCCGCTTTTCGTTTGACGTCCCTGAGCTGACCGACGGCATCGGCTTCATCGTCGTCGCGGTCGGTGTGTTCGCCGTGGGCGAGATCGTCGCCAATCTCGGCGACCCCGAAGAGCGCGCGGTGTTCACCGACCGGGTGAAGAACCTGATGCCGTCGATGGACGACCTGAAGCGTTCGATCGGTCCGATCCTGCGCGGCACGGCGCTCGGCTCATTTTTCGGCGTGTTGCCCGGCACTGGCCCCGCCATCGCGTCGTTCTCGTCCTACATGGTGGAAAAGAAGATGGCCAAAGATCCCTCGCGCTTCGGCAAGGGCGCGATCGAGGGCGTGGCCGGCCCCGAATCCGCCAACAACGCGGATGCCCAGTGCAAGTTCATTCCGACCCTCACCCTCGGCATCCCGGCGAGCGCGGTCATGGCGCTGATGCTGGGCGCGCTCACCATCCAGGGTATCCAGCCGGGCCCCGAGGTGATGACCACGCGGCCAGAACTGTTCTGGGGCCTGATCGCGTCGATGTGGATCGGCAACGCGCTGCTGGTGATCCTGAACCTGCCGATGATCGGGCTGTGGGTGAAGCTGCTGAAGGTGCCGTATCGCCTCCTGTTCCCCGCGATCATGGCCTTCTCCGCCATCGGCATCTACAGCGTGAACAACTCGTCGTTCGAGATCTATCTCACCGCGCTGTTCGGCGTGATCGGGTTCGTCTGGATCAAACTGGGCTGCTCGCCCGCGCCGATGCTGCTCGGCTTCGTGCTTGGGCCGATGATGGAAGAGCACCTCCGCCGCGCCATGTTGATGTCGAAGGGCGATCCGAGCGTGTTCGTCACACGCCCGATCTCGCTCGCCTTTATCATCGCGACCGTCGCGATCCTCGTGGTCATGATCGCGCCGGTCGTTCGCAAGCGCCGCGCCGACATTGCGGGCTAAATCAAGCCAGCCCTATTTCAGCGCGTCGGCGCCGG
>CAXBRX010000237.1:0-5612 GCA_963977835.1 uncultured Derxia sp. | reverse complement strand
GATGCGGTAATTGAATTCGGTGACGCTGCGTCGCCCGACCAGTTCGCAAAACCGCTTGAAGCTGCCGCGTTCTTCGGGGATGGTGACCGCGAACAAGGCTTCGCGCGCTTCGCCGACTTCGGTGCGCTCGGCGATGAAGCGCAGGCGGTCGAAATTCATGTTGGCGCCGCAGGCGATCGCGACCAGGGTCTCGCCCTTGAGGTTGTTTTGCTTGGCATAGGCCTTGAGGCCCGCCACCGCCAGGGCGCCCGCGGGCTCGGTGACCGAGCGGGTTTCGAGGAAGACATCCTTGATCGCCGCACAGGCTTCGTCGGTATCGACGAGCACGTAATCGTCGACGAGCTTCTTGCACAGGCGGAAGGTTTCCTGGCCGACGAGCTTGACCGCGGTGCCGTCCGAGAACAGGCCCACGTCGTGCAATTGCACGCGCCGGCCCGCCTTGACGCTGCGCGCCATCGCGTCGGAATCGACGGTCTGCACGCCGATCACTTTGATTTCGGGCCGCACCTGCTTGATGTAGGCCGCCACGCCGGAAATCAATCCGCCGCCGCCGATCGCGACGAAGACGGCATGGATGGGGCCCGGATGCTGGCGCAGGATTTCCATCGCGACCGTGCCCTGGCCTGCGATCACGAGCGGATCGTCGAACGGATGCACGAAGGTCAGGCCCTCGGCCTTTTCGAGTTCGGCGGCATGCAAGGCCGCGTCGGAATACGAATCGCCTTGCAGCACGATCTGGACATGCGAACCGCCGCGCGCCTTGACCGCGTCGACCTTGACTTGCGGTGTGGTGGTCGGCATCACGATGACTGCGCGGCAGCCGAGCTTGGCCGCGCCGAGCGCGACGCCTTGCGCATGGTTGCCGGCGCTGGCCGCGATCACGCCGCGCGCGAGCTGCTCGGGCGTCAGGTGGGCCATCTTGTTGTAGGCGCCGCGCAGCTTGAAGCTGAACACGGGTTGCAGGTCTTCGCGCTTGAGCAGGACGCGGTTGCCGATGCGGCGCGAAAGATTCGGGGCAGGGTCGAGCGGGGATTCGATGGCGACGTCATAGACGCGCGCCGTGAGGATTTTGCGTAGATATTCAGCAGGCACGTTGGACTCCAATGGGCCTTCGTGCGCTCGGTGCGGGTGCCGACGGCCGCTAGTGAAAATGGGCGCGCTACACTGCGCGCCTTTGCTTTGTGCAACGCAAGATTCTATCGGAGCGAGCGTTTCGTGCCGTTTGCAGCTTATTTCGACGCCGCCATGCATGCCGTGCTGGGCTGGCTCGCGGTGCCCGAACAAGGGCTGGTGGCGCTGGCGATCGTCGCCTTCGTGGCGGCGAGTCTGGTGCCCTTGTCGAGCGAGGCGGTATTGCTCGCCGTGCTGGCCGCGCGGCCCGATCAATTCTGGCTTGCGATCGCGGTCGCGACGCTCGCCAACACCGCGGGCAGCGTCACCACCTATTGGCTCGGCCGCTGGGGCCGCGAGATTCCGCATCCGCCCGCGCTCGAACGCCATGTGCGCTGGTTCGAGCGCCATGGTGCGCCGGTGCTGTTCTTCGCCTGGATGCCCTGGATCGGCGATGTGCTGGTGTTGATCGCAGGCTGGCTCAAGGTCAATGCCTGGACGTCCACGCTCTGGATCGCCATCGGCAAGCTCGTGCGTTATCTCGTGCTCGCACAAGGCTGGTCCGTGCTGCATTGAAGCGTTTTCTCAGTGCGATTCCCATGAAGTGCTCGGTGTCTTCGGTCGTGCCGCGCCCGCGCTTTGGCACACTCGGAACACAAGCTGCATGGCGCCTCGTAGCACGAACGGGCGTTGCGCCTGATGGGCCTGCACACGAGGAGAGGCGCAATCCCGATGAACGCATTCACGACCGAAGGCGCGCGCGCCATGCTGGAAGTGATCCAGCGCACGCATCTGCAATTCATCGCGAATGCCGACACCCGTGATGCCTTCGACAAGCTGTTGCATTCGCTGCTCGAATTGTCGGGCAGCCGATTCGGCCTGATCGCCGAGGTGCTCGATGTCGACGGCATGCCCGCGATGCGCGTGCATGCGGTCAACGATCTCGGTTGGGATACCCAGACGCGCGCCTTGTACGAAGGCCGTCTGCCGCGCGACGCCGATGCGCGCGGCCTGCAGGCGGTGTTCGATGCGGTGGTGCACACGCGTGCCGCGGTCGCCATCAACGATCCCGCCGCCGACGAGCGCATCCGCGCGCGCAGCGCGGCACCGATTGTGCAATCCGTGGTCGGCTTGCCGCTCACCTTCGGCGATGCTCTGGTCGGCGTGGCGATCGCCGGGGATCGTCCGGGTGGCTATCCGCTCGCCTTGAGCCGTTACCTCGAATCGTATTGCGCGACCTGCGCGCATTTGATCATCGCTTATCGCGAAGGCCACAAGCGGCAGATGGCCGAGGCCGCCTTGCGCGAGAGCGAGGCGCGGTTCCGGATGATGGCCGATGCCGCACCGATGTTGCTGTGGATGTCGAATGCCGATCGCCAGAGCGTGTTCTTCAACGAAGGCTGGTTGCGCTTTCGCGGGCGCAGCCTGCGCGAAGAAGCCGACGATGGCTGGCTCGACGGCGTGCATCCGCACGACCGGCATCGCTGCCAGACCGTGCGCCAGGCGGCGACCGACGCGCATGCACCGTTCTCGGTCGAGTATCGACTGCTGCGCCATGACGGCGAATATCGCTGGCTGCTCGATCGTGGCGTGCCACGTTTCGACGACAGTGGCGGCTTCGCGGGCTACATCGGCGCGTGTTCCGATGTCACCGACATCAAGGCTGTCGAGGCGGCGCTGTCCGAAAGCCGGGCCCAGCTTTCCGGGGTGATCGAAACCGCGATGGACGCGATCATCTCGGTCGACGAGCAACAACAGATCTGCGTGTTCAATGCCGCGGCCGAGCGCATGTTCGGCTACCGCGCGCAGGAGGTGGTCGGCCGCGCACTCGATCTGTTGCTGCCCGAGCGCTATCGCGTGGTGCATCGCTCGCATGTCGAGGTGTTCAAGACGTCGGGCGAGCGCAGCGCCGAAATGGGCGCGGCGCGCGAATTGAGCGCCTTGCATGCGAGCGGCCGCGAATTCCCGATCGAAGCTTCGATCTCGCGCAGCCGCGTTGCCGGCAAATCCTTGTTGACGGTGATCGTGCGCGACGTGAGCAAACTGCGCGAACTCGGCAGTGCGCGCCAGGCACAGGCCGCGGCCGAGGCGGCGAGTCGTGCCAAGACGGTGTTTCTTTCGCGTATCAGCCATGAATTGCGCACCCCGCTCAACGCGGTGCTCGGCTTCGCGCAATTGCTCACGATGAACGAAGCCGAACCCATGACGCCGCAACAGCGCGAACAGGTCGGGCACATCATCGATGCCGGCCAGCATCTGTTGTCGATGATCACCGAATTGCTCGACCTGACGCGCGCCGAGATCGGTCAGATGCATGTGGTCAGCGAAACCGTCGAGGTGGCCGATGTGGTGCGTCGCAGCGCGCAATTGGTGAGCGCGTTGGCGCGTGAGCGCAGCGTCGATCTGACATGCGATCTGGCCGCGGCCGATGGCCTCATGGTTTCGGCCGATGCGGTGCGCCTGACCCAGGTGCTCGTCAATCTGATGAGCAATGCCATCAAGTACAACCGCCAGGGTGGGCGGGTGCAGGTGCGTGCGCTCGGTCTGCGCGATGCGCGCGTCGGGGTCGAAGTCGCCGACGACGGCATCGGCATGGACGACGACCAGCTCGCGCATTTGTTCGAGGCTTTCAACCGGCTCGGTCGTGAACGCTCGCCGGTGGAAGGTGCCGGCATCGGCCTCGCGCTCGCCAAGCAATTGCTGTCCTTGATGCAGGCCGAGATCGAGGTGCGCAGCGCTTTGGGTCGCGGTTCGTGCTTCACGGTCTGGTTGTTGCCCGCCGCGCATTGACGCCCAAGCGGCCCGGCTGGGCTGGCGGCAATTGGCCCTTGAGCATGCCCGCCACTGCGGTAGAGTCTCGGCCCATGACCGCCCGACCGATCGAAACCGCCCCGATTTCCCTGCCCCTCGCCGACGCCGAACAGGCCGTGGCCTGGCTGCACGACCACCACATCCGCCGCGTCGAGCTGGCGTTCCCCGATTACACCAGCGTCGCGCGCGGCAAACTCGTCGCCACCGACCTGTTCACGCAATCGCTGGGCGCCAAGATGGCCGCGGTGATGCTGGGCTTCACCGTCACCGGCGGCGAGCCCAAGGCGGTGTACGAGCATGTGTTCAGCCCGACCTATCCCGACATGAGCCTGGTGCCCGATTGGTCGACCATGGTCGAGGATCCGCTCGCGGGCGTGCCCACCGCCACCGTCATTTGCGACGGCGTCGCAGTTTTTGATGCGCCCGATGGCGGCGCGCCGATCGATTTGTCGCAGCTCGCGCCGCGCTCGGTGCTCAAGGCCGTGATCGCACGCCTCGAAAAAGCCGGCTACCGCGCCACGGTCGCGCCCGAACTCGAATTCTTCCTGGTGCGCACCGAAGGCGATGAAATCCTGCCCGCGCACGGCATCACCGGCCGCGTGCCGCCGTTCGCCATGATGCAGCGCGAGGTGACCTGCGGCGAATGGCTCGAATTCATCAATGATCCGTCCAACATCGAGACGATCGGCCAGGCCCTCGACCGCGGCGACCGATTTGTCGAAAGCGGCCCGCTCGCTGTCGGAGAATTGGATGTCGATGATCCGCTCGACACCGCCCGCCCCGATCACCACCGGGACGCCGATGTCGCGCAGCAGGTGCTCCGGCTTGCCGGCGAGGCCCAGGGTAAACACCGGCGGGTGTTGGCAGATCCAGAGTTCGTCGGCGGTGTCGGCGGTTCGCGCGGCGGTGAAAGCCTGCATGGCGCGCCAGGTCGGTTCGTACTCGACGAGCCCGAGGCGGCGGCCGCGGTCACCGCAGCCGTGCGCCGCGCCACCGACCATCCCTTCGTGCTGGACGAGAACATTGACGACCTCAGCGTGCTGGTGCGCGGCAAGGCCGACCTGGCGATGGACGTGGTGAACCTGAAGATCAGCAAGCTCGGCGGCCTCACCAAGACCCGGCAGGTTCGCGACCTCTGCGCGAGCATGGGCATCGCGATGACGCTGGAGGACAGTTGGGGCGGCGACATCACCACCGCGGCCATCGCGCACATCGCGCACAGCACGCCGGAGGAGTTTCGCTTCAACAGCACGGACTTCAACAGCTACGTGACGCGCTCCATTGCGGACGGTGCGCCGCACCGCGTGAACGGCCGGCTGGCCGCCAGCACCGCCCCCGGTCTCGGCGTGCGCCCCAAGCTGGACGTGCTGGGCAAGCCGCGCGACGGCTCGAGCCTGCTGCTGTGCACGCACTTCGAGGGCATCAACCTCGCGCTCTACAAGGCGGCGCAGTACAAGCTCACCGACCTCGCGCCCATCAGCCAGATCGCGCGCTACTACTACGGGCTGGCGGTCACCAATGAAATCCCGGCCAGCACCTGGAGCCAGTTCATCGCCTACGCGCGCGCCAACCCGGGCAAGGTCAACTACGGCTCGGTCGGCCGCGGCTCGGCGCAGGAACTGATCGCACTGGAGATCGGCAAGATGACCGGCACCACGCTCACCGGCGGGCCGGACAAGGGCGGCGCGGAC
>CAXBRX010000236.1:0-5612 GCA_963977835.1 uncultured Derxia sp. | reverse complement strand
TGCGAACGGCGAGGTGTCGGCGAGACGCATCAAGGGATCCGCGCAGTTCCTGATCAACACTGGAAACCTGAGACTGCCCCACAGGGCGTGACCAACGATCATGGAAGGACCGTCGACGCGCCAGTTCCAGACGATGAGTTCTGGCGGCTTCTCGCGGGGCTGCTTGGGGTTGCGCTGCAGTCAGCTCGGAGCGATGGGGTGGCGCACCGGCTGGCCAGCGTGGCGCCACATCTGATCGTCGACCCGGCCTTGGCTTGGACGCAATGCCGAGCCGTGGCGAACGACATTCTGGCTGAGCGGCTACTCAACACGAACCTCGCCCCGGATGTTGACGTTGTCGGCGAGGCAGTCCGCTTCGGCATCATCAATCCGATGGAAGCGGCGTGGCTACGAGAGTGCTTTGGTGGCCAGCCACCTGTGACTCGGTTGGCAGATTCCGTGACGCTAATCATCCAAGCAATTCGTGCGCTTGGGTAATACGTCGCGGCACCGCATCAAAAGGGGGACAACCTACGCCCCCGGCGCCACCTTCGGCTTGGTCTTTCGGCCCGGCGGGCGGCCCCGGCGGCGAGGCGTCACGCCGTCGGCGCTCGCCTCGATGCCCAGGCGCAACGAGGCTTCGCCCAGATGCTCGACGGCCAGGCGAAAGCGCAGGATGTCGCCCAGGCCGCTCGCGTGCAGGAAATCGGCCTCGACCCGGACCACCGGTGTGCCGAGCCGCGCGTCGCGATGCAAGGCGGCATAGTCCATTCCCAGCCCGTCGGTGAACCAGTCCTCGATCAGTTCATTGCACATGACGAGGTAGTGCGGATTGAAGACGATGCCGGCCACATCGCAATGCTGGAAGCGGATACGTTTGTCGCAGAGGAATTCCATGCGCGGTCCAGAGCGGCCGCACGCGGCCGCGATCGAAACCGCAATTGTGCGACACCTGCACGCGATTGCGCGCCGACCCGGCACCGCGGCCGTCCGCGCGCGGGCACCGGCTGCTAGAATCCGCGACCGCTCGCGCGATCTGCCCGTAGCTCAGCTGGATAGAGCAACGGCCTTCTAAGCCGTAGGTCGGGGGTTCGACTCCCTCCGGGCAGGCCAGCCCCGATGGCCCGTGCTGCTTGCGGCGCGCGGGCTGTGGCATAATCCGCGCTCTTTCCGGTGGTGGACGTAGCTCAGTTGGTAGAGTCCCGGATTGTGATTCCGGTTGTCGTGGGTTCGAGTCCCATCGTCCACCCCACCCCCTCCTGTTTTTCTGCTCGATCCCCAAGGCGTTTCTGGTGCGGCCGCGTCAAGCGCCGGCCGGTTGCATCGTTTGCGGATCGACAGGCCGCGAAGTCGAGTCAGGCACGGAGTTCGACATGAGAACCGACGACGAACAACGCGTGGCGGTTGCGAGCACCTGGATCAGTGTCGCGGTCAATCTCGTGCTGGTCACGGCGCAGATCGTGGTCGGTCTGGTCGCGCGTTCGCAAGCGCTGGTGGCCGACGGCCTGCATTCGGCCTCCGACATCATCGCCGACCTCATCGTGCTGACCGCCGCACGCCATGGCAATGCGGCAGCCGACGATGATCATCCTTACGGCCACATGCGCTTCGAGAATTTCGCCTCGCTGCTGCTGGGCCTGATTCTGATTGCCACCGGTGTCGGCATGGCGTTCTCGGCCGCGGCGCGGCTGGCCGATGGTGCGGCGCTCGGCGCCGTGCATCCGGCAGCCTTGGCGATCGCGCTGCTCACCCTGGTCTGCAAGGAAGCCTTGTTCCGTTACATGCGCCGCATCGGCGAGCGGCTGCGCTCGTCGATGTTGGTGGCCAATGCCTACCATGCGCGCGCCGACGCGGCGTCTTCGTTCGTGGTCGCGATCGGTATCGGCGCCAATCTCGCCGGCGTGCATGCGATGGATGCGATCGCAGCGGCCATCGTGGGCTTCATGGTCGCGCGTTCGGGCTGGCAGTTTTCATGGGCTGCGTTCCATGATCTGACCGACCACGCCTTGAGCCAGGAGGAAATCGCCGCGATCGAACGCACCGTTCTCGGCGTCGAAGGCGTGCGCGGCATGCATGAATTGCGCACCCGGCGCATGGGCGATTGGGCCGCCATCGATGTGCATGTGCTGGTCGACTCGCGCTTGTCGGTCTCGGAAGGGCATCTGATCGCCGAGCGTGTGCGCGCGGCCGTGCGCGCCGAACACCGCGTGATCGAAGCCGTGGTGCACATCGATCCGTCCGATGCGAACCAGGTCGCGCGCCTGCTCAAGCGGCCCACGCGCGAAGCCTTGCTGCGCGCCTTGCGGCACGAGCTGCCCGAGGCCAAGCTCGAACGCCACGTCTTGCGGCTGCATTACCTCGACACTGGCGTGGAGGTCGAACTCGAACTCGCCGGTGATGCGAGCAACGAGGAATGCGAACAGATCGAACACGCGGTCAAGCATCTGACCACCGAGTTTGGCGGCCATGTCGTCGTGGTGCGGGTCAGCCAGGCGACGGGGGCGCAACGCGCACCGGCCATCACCGACGATCCTGCGCTCAACGATTCCTGAACGCGCCGCGCCTCAGAGGGCGGGCGATTTAGGCGTGAATTCGCACAGGTCTGCGATGCCGCAACGCCAGCATTCGGGCGTGCGCGCCTTGCAGACATAGCGCCCGTGCAAGATGAGCCAATGATGGCAATCATGGCGGTATTGCTCGGGCACGGTTGCAAGCAAGCGTTCTTCGACCGCCTCGGTCGTCTTGCCCGGCGCGAGTCCGGTGCGGTTGGCTACACGGAAAATGTGGGTGTCGACCGCGATGGTCGGCTCGCCGAAGGCGACATTGAGCACCACATTGGCCGTCTTGCGGCCCACGCCCGGCAATTGCTCCAAGGCCTCGCGCGTGTTCGGCACCACGCCGCCATGCCGTTCGATCAGCAAGCGGCAGGTTTGAATCAGATGCTTGGCCTTGCTGCGGTACAGCCCGATGGTGCGGATGTACTCGGCCAGACCTTCTTCGCCGAGCGCCAGGATCTGCTCGGGCGTATGCGCGACCGCAAACAGTTTGCGCGTGGCCTTGTTGACGCTCACATCGGTGGCCTGGGCCGAGAGCAGCACCGCGGCCAGCAATTCGAACGGCGTCGTGTATTCGAGCTCGGTGGCCGGCATCGGCTCGGCCGCCTGAAAACGGGCGAAGATTTCGGCGCGGGTCGCGGGCGTCATGGTGGCGGCTTCAACCGGCATTGCGCGCGCGTTGGCGCGCACGCTCGAGCGCCGCGGCAACCGTTGCGCGCTTGCGCAAATCTTGAGGCGTGACCGTGGTCTTGGCATCGAATTCGGCGAGCTTGGAAACCGCCTTGGCTTCGAGCCATTGTTCATGCGCGCGTTGTTCGCGTTCGAGCCGCACCGCGCGCGCCTCGTAGCGCGTGCGCGCGGCCTGCGCGTCGATGGTGGTCCAGGCAGGCAAGGCGCTGCCGTCGGGCATGGCCGGGCGCATCTCGATGCAATCGACCGGGCACGGCGGGACGCACAAATCGCAACCGGTGCACAGCTCGGCGATCACGGTATGCATGCGCTTGTTGGTGCCGACGATGGCGTCGACCGGACAAGCCTTGATGCACAGCGTGCAGCCGATGCAATGCGCTTCGAGCACATAGGCCACGCGGCGCGGCGCTTCGGTGCCGCAACTCGCATCGAGCGCGAGCGCCGGCCGGCCGAGCAGGGCGGCGAGCTTGGCGATGCCGGCGGCACCGCCCGGCGGGCAACGATTGAGTTCGGCTTCGCCGCGCACCAGCGCTTGCGCATACGGACGGCAGCCCGCATGGCCGCACTTCGTGCATTGGGTCTGGGGCAGGAGGTCGAGCACCGCTTCGACATCGACGCCACTCACTGGAGCAGGGGTCTGATTCACGTCAAGCATTGTAGCGAGTCGGCACGGCCGGTACTCGGTGCGATGGCATACACTGCCCGGCGCATCCCGCGCCCACACGACGGCAATTCATGGTCATCCGACATCCGAAACGCGATCCTGAAGGCACCCGGCGTCGCATCCTCGAAGCTGCGACCGAGGAGTTCGCCCGTGGCGGTTTCGCCGGTGCGCGCGTCGATCGCATCGCGAAGGGCGCCGAAGCCAACGAGCGCATGTTGTATTACTACTTCGGCAACAAGGAAAGCCTGTTTCGCGCGGTGCTCGAACATGCCTACCTGCAATTGGTCGAGGCCGAACGTTCATTGGCGCTCGATGCGCTCGCCCCCGAAGAAGCCATGCGCGCCCTGGTGGCGTTCATCTGGCGGTACTACACCGACCACCCCGAACTGATCACGTTGGTGAACAGCGAGAACCTGCATCAGGCCCGGCATCTGAAAGGCAGCGCGATCGTCCATGAGTTGCTGAGTCCGACCGTGCAGATCATCGCCGGCATTCTGCGCCGGGGTGAGGCCGCGGGCGTGTTCCGCACCGGCATCGACGCGATGCAGATGTACATCTCGATCGCCTCGCTCGGCTACTTCCATTTGTCGAACCGGCACACCTTGTCGACCGTACTCGGCGTCGAGATCACCGCGCCCGAGATGCTCAAGGCGCATCTGCAGCACAACACCGAACTCGTGATGCGATTTGTGCGCGCCTGACCGCGTGCGTCGTCTTCAGCGCAGCGTGACGACGACCGGCGCGTGATCGGACGGCTGCGGCTTCTTGCGCTCGGCGCGATCGATCGTGCAACCCGTGCAGGCCTGGGCCAGCGTCGGCGTCAGCAACACATGGTCGATGCGCAGGCCGCGGTTCTTCTGAAAGCCGAGTTGGCGATAGTCCCACCATGAAAAACTCTTTTCGGGCTGGTTGAACAGCCGGAAGGCGTCTTTGAGTCCGAGCGCGGTCAAGGCTTGGAAGCGTTCGCGTTCGGGCGCCGAGCACAGGATCTGCCCAGCCCAGGCGGCGGGATCGTGCACATCGCGGTCTTCGGGCGCGATGTTGTAATCGCCGAGCAAGGCGAGCTCGGCATGCGTGTTGAGTTCATGCGCGACATGGGTGCGCAACGCGTCGCACCAGGCCAGCTTGTAGCGGTACTTGTCGCTGTCGACTTCTTGTCCGTTGGGAAAATACGCGCAGATCAGGCGCACCTTGAGGCCGCCACTGTCGAGCGTTGCGCTGAGCAGCCGCTGCTGATCATCGGCAAAGCCGGGGATGTTGCGCACCACATCCACGAGCGGCGCGCGCGCGAGGATGGCGACGCCGTTATAGGTCTTTTGTCCGGCAAACACCGCCTGATAGCCACGCGCCGCGAATTCCGCCGCCGGGAATTTGTCGTCGGTCAGCTTGGTTTCCTGCAGGCACAGCGCATCGACCGGGTTGGCGCTGAGCCAATCGAGCACATGAGGCAGACGCACGTTCAGGCTGTTGACGTTCCAGGTGGCGAGTTGCATGACGATCCTTGAAACTCGAACAGCCAGCGCTCAGAACCGAATTCCCGCCGGGTTGTTCGGATCGCTCTTCGGTTGCGCGTTGTTGGGCGGCGGCGATTTGGTTTGCGGGGTGAAGCGCTTGTCGGTCGACGAATCTTGCTGCTTGACGGGCGATGCGGGCGTCGGCGCGGGGTTGGTATACGAGCCCTTGGGCGCGGGCGATTTCGGGTAGCCGGCGATGTCGAGCGCGCT
>CAXBRX010000235.1:0-5637 GCA_963977835.1 uncultured Derxia sp. | reverse complement strand
TCCAAATAAAAAAACACCCCGCCGCGGCGGGGTGTTTTTTTATTACTTCAATTTGGCTAAGGCTTTGGCTAATCTGGATTTTTTGCGGCATAGACACTTCTTTATTGAACTCCCTCTCCCCTTTTAGGGGAGAGGGTCGGGGAGAGGGAGGTGGTTTCAATCCACAGTGGCATAACAAGAGCCGCTTGCCCTCTCCCCCGCCCCGTTCTCAGTTCTTGACCGAGGCGCAGGTGGCGGCGCGCAAATGCGGGGGCACTTGAACCGCCGGCACTGGATCGCGCTCGCCATCGTGGGCGCGATCGGGGTGGTGGGTGCGCTCGCCTGGCTGTGGGTCGACAACACGCGTTTGCGTGCCCAGGCGACCGCCGGCCCGGCGAACCCGGCCGACCCGACGAAGCCCAACGCCCAAAACACCGCACCCGACGCCAACCCTGCGGTGCAACAAGGCGTGCGCAAATGCTGCACGCGTGGCGGCGTGGAATACACGACCGGCCCGTGCCCGGCGGGCAGCACCGAGCAGCCGATCGCGCGCGGCTCGGTCACGGTGGTCGATCTGCCCCGGCCCAGCGTGGCCGACAGCGTGAGCCAGGCCCTGACCCCGAGCGGCAAGCCTTTGCCCAATGCGCGTGATGTGCTGGCCCCGGCCGAGCCCGGCCCGAGCCTGCGTGAAAAGCAGATCGACGCGGTCGTCAATCAGACCCGCGCGCCTTAAGTCGCGGGCCTCAGGCCAAAAATTCCTGAATCGCCGCGACCACCTGCGGCGCCGCGCTCACATGCGGCAGATGGCCGGTGGCGTCGATGACGCGCAAACGGCTGTTCGGAATCTGGGCGTGCAGATACTCGGCCACCGACATCGGGACGAACAAATCGTGCTGCGATTGCATGATCAGCGTCGGCACCGGAATGCGCTTCAATTCGGCGCGGTAGTCAGTCTGCAAGGTTGAGCACAACACCGACAGCAACTGGTTGAGCGGCACGCTGCGCACGCATTGCGCAAACTGCTGCGCCAGCTCGGGCCGTTGCGGGTTGCCCATGGCCGCGGCGGCAAACCCCGCCGACCATTCCGGAAAATTCTGCGTGGCGGCCTGGTAGATCTGGTCGACATCTTTCGGGCTCATGCCGCCTTCGTAGCCCACATCGTTGAGGTAGCGCGGGTTGGCGCCGATCATCACGAGGCGCCCGATGCGCTCGGGCGCGGCGATGGCCGCCAGCGCCCCGACCATGGCGCTCGATGAATGCCCGACCACCACCACATCGTGCAGCGCCAATTGCTCCAGCACTTCGAGCAGGTCTTGCGCATACGGGCGCAGATTGAGGTAACGCGAAATGCTGAACGCGGCCGGGTCGGCGCCGCCTGCGCCCGCATTGTCGAGCAAGACGATGCGCCAATCGGCCTCGAAGGCGGGCGTCACATCGCGCCAGATGGTCTGGTCGGTGCCCAGGCCATGCATGAAGACCAGGGTGCGTGCAGCCTGCGGATTGCCCGTCAGGTGCACGTTGTTGCGCGCGATCGCGTTGGCGGATGTCATCGAAGGAACCTGCGGGGCGGCGGTTCAGGGGAGCGTGCGAATCATTGTGCCTTCAAGCGCTGAAGTTCGCGCGCCGAGAATGCGTATTCGTTGAATTCGACCACACCGGTGTCGAGGCTACGCTGGAAGTACTCGCGCGCCTTGGCGACATTGCCGTCGGCAAGGGATTTCTGGCCGGCGTAGAAGTACAGCTCGCATTGCTTGTTCGGGTCGGGCTGGTTGTCTTTGCTCGCGGCGGCGAGCGCGGCGGAAAAGTCGATTTTGTTGGTCAACCATGCGAGCACCGGGTACGGCCATTCGGGCTGCTGGCTGGTGGGCAGGTAATGCGCAATGGCGGCGGCGCCGTCTTCGCCCGCGCGGCGCGCGCTGAAGTACAGCCAGACGCTGGCGTAACCGCGCTCGACCTCGGCCGGGTCTTTCAGGATGTCGACAAGTTCGGCGCGCGCGTCGGCATTGCCGCCGCCGAAATAATTGGCATAGGCCCGCGTGTAGCGCGGCCCAACGAGCGTGGGCGCGAGGCTCAAGGCGGTGGAGGCTTCGTTGCGCGATTGCTCGTACTGCCCGCGAAGCAAGGCATTGACCGCCAGGGCGCTGTGCGCCTCGGCATTGCGCGGATCGATCTGCAGCGCGGCCTGAAAATCCATGGCCGCGGGCGTGTTCCGGCCCACGTAGTCGAGGTTGATGCCGCGGTCGATCAAGGTGCGCGCGCGCAGCTTGGGCGGCAGCCGGTCGCTTGCGAGTTGCGCGTCTTGAATCAGCATTTCGGTCATCGCGCGGATCTGGACCTGGGTCGCCTTTTTGTATTTGCCCTGGTCGTAGTCCTTGCTCAGCGCGGCCAGCCGGGTCTTGATGCGGTCGATCTGGTCCGGGTCGGACGAAGGCACCGACAGCGTGCCGCCCAGGCGCTGGAAGGCCTGTTGCACATGCTGCAGATGCGCTGGCCAATCCGCCGCTGGGATGGTGTCCGTCAAGAGGCGCAACTCGGCGTCGAGATGCATGCTGCGCACATCGCCGCGGATGTTCTCGCGCAACTCGAAGATCGAATTGCGCTCGTCGTAGCGGTCGGTCAGGCCTTTGGGGAACACGTCTTCCGGAAAGACGGCATCGACCGATTCGCGATAAACGCCCTGGCCGTTGATGCGCACCGGCAGCGTGCGCGGTGCCTGGGTCGGCAGGCGCAACGACTCCATGATCGTGACGAGGTAATGCTCGCCGCTCAATTGGCGTTGCTTGTTGAGCTTCAGGTAATCGGTGAGGCGATAGCGCATCGACAAGGCCACCGCGTTCTGCTGCGCAACCTCTTCGACCTGCAAAGCCTGCATGGGCGTCGCACCGGGGTAGCTGCGCACGTATTCATTGACCCACGATTTTTCCAACTCGGCGGCCGGTGCATTGGCGAGCGCCGCGCGCACATTCTCGGCGTAATCGCCGTAATAGACCGCGCGCACTTCGAGCACCGGGTCTTCAGCAAACTTAGTCACGCGGATGGTGTTGCTGGACTGCACGCGCAGATCGCCGACGCCGCTCGGCAGGGTGGTCAGGGCGGTCTGGCCTGCTTGTGCGATCAGGCCCTGGCCCAGGCCGGTGGAACCGCGCCCGGCCAAGGCGCCCGATTGATAAGCGCGGGTGCCGTCGAGCCAATAGAAGCGGTCGTTCAGATGCACGCGCGCGATCGCATGGTTGAACGCGAGCGGGCTGGCGATCTGGGCGCCGGTCTGGCTCGTGTAATAGGTCGAGACCAGCACCGGCTGCGCTTCCACGCCCAGCTCGGACAACAACGCGACCAGCAGCACGGCCTTGTCTTTGCAATCGCCAAAGCGCTGCTTGAGCACGGTTTCGGGCGCGGCCGGCTGATGCGTGCCTTCGCCGATCTCGGTGCCGAAATAGCGGATTTCCTTTTGCACGAAATCGAGCGCGCGCTGCACGCGTTCTTCATCGGACTTGGACGCTTGCGCGATCTCGCGCGCCTGCGCGCTCACGGCGGGCG
Source organism: uncultured Derxia sp. (assembly GCA_963977835.1). Taxonomy (GTDB): domain Bacteria; phylum Pseudomonadota; class Gammaproteobacteria; order Burkholderiales; family Burkholderiaceae_E; genus CAXBRX01. The sequence goes on along the minus strand of CAXBRX010000235.1, from coordinate 2,121 downwards.
AGGGCGTGCGCGCCACGGCAAACAAGCCATCGGCCCAGTTGGCCACATCGGCCCAATCGGCAAACTCGGACACCTGCACCACATCGCCCAGGTAGGCGCTGGCCGGCGCAAATTGATCAACCTGGCCTTGCGGCGCCGCGCGGCGCTTGACCAGCACCTCGCGCAAGCCCGCCTTGGTGCTTTCCGTGATCTCGAACCCCGGCGCGCTCGCCGCCACCTTGATGGCGCGCTGCGCGGGCGCCACCAGCCGGTATTGGAACAAGGCCGCCGGCCCCAGCGACGCCACCGACCAGTTGTTGTCGAGCAGCCGGCCCTTGAACACCGGGTTCTCGCCGATGAGTGAGTACGACCATTCGATGCGGTCGCCCACGCGCACATCGTCGAGCACCACCGAAGCCGTCATGCGGCCGTCGTACATGCGGCGCTCGAGCTGGGTTTCGCGCTGCAGAAACTTGACGCGCTTGGCGTCGAGCTTGTCGATGCGCTTATTGCCGCGCACGACCGCCAATTGATGGAAGACCAGCTTCTGGAAGGAAGGATCGAATTCGACTTCGAGCTGCGCGCCCGAATCGAGCGCCGCCATTTCATCGAGCACCCGCACCACATGCACAAAGCGCTCGACGCCGCCGGCATCGGCCTTGGTCTGAAAGTCGCGCACCGCGTAATGCAAGGCCGCGCGCGGCAGCGCCACCGTGGCGTCGCCCGCCACCGGTGCCACCCATTTGGGCACCGGCGCCACCACCAGCTTGGCCGCCGCGGCTGCAGATTCTTCGGCTGGGGCCTTGGCCGGGGTCTTGGCCCATACGGGCGCCGCTGCCATGCACAGTGCCGCCAACGCCGCCGCACCAGCCACTCCAAGCGCACGGACCGAAACCACCAACGACTCGACTCGATGAATCACAAGACCTCGCAAGCGCGCCGACGCGGCGCCGGGTTGAGCACGACCAAGACCGAAATGATGCCCCAGTGCATCAGACCGCATTTTGGCGTCACGCAATCAGGGGACAAAGCAAACCCAACGCGCGCGGCGTGATCTGTTTCACGGCGCGTGCACGGCAAACGGCCAAGCATGGCCGCCATGCGCTACGCATTGGTCCTGCTCATGCTGCTGGCTCTGCCCGCCCAGGCGGTGGAGCTGTACCGCTGCACCGTGAAGGGCAAGACCATCTACCAGGACGCGCCGTGCAAAGACGGCGGCAAGGTCATCGACACCGACGCCCGCGAAGCCATCCGCGGGTACGACACCGACACGGTGGACGGGCGGTCGCTGTACATCCTGCGCACCGTGCCCAGGGGGACGGCGCAGAACTATGCGGCGCCGGCACCGAGCTATGCGCCCGCAAACACCCAGCAGATCGCCGAACAACAGGAATGCGCCGAGTTGAAGAGCCGCGCCGACTTGCTGCGCTCGCAGGCGCGCCAGCCGCAAAGTGCGTCGACGCAGGATTATTTGCGCAATCAGTTGCGTGGGGTTGAGGAGAGGATGTTTGCGTTGAGGTGTGGGTGATGGAGGCGACCGCGGTGGGAATGTTTGTTTGAGTAGACCGGTGGTGCCGCGGCCGGATTTGCAAATCAGTTATAACTGTAAATATACACAGTATCGGACGTGAGATTCAAGATTGGCGCGGCTTTCCAGCGATTTCGAAAAAATGGTTATCGGCTGGTTGTCTGATTAATTGGCTAGTTTGATAGATAAATAACGTTCCCCGGACATTACTGCTAGGCAGACAAACGAAAGAGCATAGCGAAATACTGTTCATATATACAGCACGAAAAATCTGCTAGCTTGCGCTGCGTAGCAGGCATGCGCGCACCAGCGTGCTCGTGCGGACATGCCAGCAACGCAGCGTAAACAGGGGCGCACAAATCGGCGCAACTACGTCGCATTAGGTGAGTCACTATGAGATCTGTGAATCGACCCGCAGTAACGCCAGAGAACCTGTCGGTGCAACGGACGCCGCTACGCGGCGCCGCAGACCTCCAACGTTGGGCACCTTAATGCGCGCTAGATTCGCGGGACTTGCCCCTTGAACAAATACTTGTACTTCTTCGGATACGAGACGCCTAAGCAATTTGCGGCGAATCGTGAGAACGGGTGGGACGATGAAGATAGTCACGCCG
>CAXBRX010000234.1:0-5637 GCA_963977835.1 uncultured Derxia sp. | reverse complement strand
TCTCGAGCAGGCCGTCGTAGATGTGGCCTCATCGCCTTCGGCGCAGCTCACCGTCACGAGGGTGCCGTCTTTCAGCACTTCGGTCGCATCGCCGCAGCCCACCACCGCGGGCACGCCGAGTTCGCGCGCGATGATGGCCGCATGGCAGGTCCGCCCGCCGCGGTTGGTCACGATGGCCGAGGCGCGCTTCATGACGGGTTCCCAGTTCGGGTCGGTCATGTCGGCGACCAGCACATCGCCGGGCGAGACACGTTCCATCTCGCTCGGGTCGTGGATCACGCGCACCGGGCCGGTTCCGATCTTCTGGCCGATTGCGCGGCCCGAGGCCAGCACCGTCGAATGGCCTTTGAGCCGGTACTTGAAGTCGCGCGTGCTGCCGGCTTGCGATTTCACGGTTTCGGGGCGCGCCTGCAGGATGTAAAGCTTGCCGTCGCGGCCGTCCTTGCCCCATTCGATGTCCATCGGGCGGCCGTAATGCTTCTCGATGATGACCGCGTACTTGGCCAGTTCGATCACATCGTCATCGGTGATCGAATAGCGGTTGCGTTCGGTGGTCGGCACATCGACGGTCTTGACGCGCCCGGTTTCGCCGGCCGAGGTGAAGATCATCTTGATGAGCTTGCTGCCCAGCGCGCGGCGGATCACCGGCTTGTTGCCCGCGGCCAGCATGGGCTTGTGGACGTAAAACTCGTCGGGGTTGACCGCGCCTTGCACCACGGTTTCACCCAGACCATAGCTCGACGTGATGAAGACCACGTCCTTGAAGCCCGATTCGGTGTCGATCGTGAACATGACGCCCGACGCACCGGTATCGCTGCGCACCATGCGCTGCACGCCGGCCGACAAGGCCACATGCTCGTGTGCAAAGCCTTTGTGGACCCGGTAGGCGATTGCGCGGTCGTTGTAGAGCGAGGCGAAGACTTCCTTGATCGCATGCAGCACATGGTCGATGCCGACCACGTTCAGGAAGGTTTCCTGTTGGCCCGCAAATGAAGCATCGGGCAAGTCTTCGGCGGTGGCGGAGGAGCGCACCGCGAATGACATTTCACTCGAAGATTCAGCGACAAGTCTTTGATAATTATCGCGAACCTCTTGTTCTAGCCGGGGCTGGAACGGGCTGTCGATCACCATCTGGCGGATCTCTTTGCCGGCTTCGGCCAGGGCCTTGACGTCATCGACGTTCAAGGCCGACAGACGCGCATTGATCTTTTCGGTCAACTGGCCATGCGTCAGAAACTCCCGGAATGCGAGGGCCGTGGTGGCAAAACCACCGGGCACGCGCACGCCGGCGCTGGCGAGCTGCGAAATCATTTCCCCTAGTGAACTGTTCTTGCCGCCGACGATTTCGACATCTCCCATCCGCAGATGGGCAAAGTCGATCACGTAGGCAGCCTGGGGGGCTGCGTTGGACATGGATACTCCTTGTTGCGGTTAAGATTTCGTCGTTAGCCGCATTGTAAGGGGCAGGTGTGTGCCGCCTTGCGATTTCCCGTAGCCCACCCGCTCAGCCATGTCCGACACCCCTTCCGCCAATTACGACCGCACCGCTTTTTTCGTCTCGGACGGCACCGGCATCACCGCCGAAACCTTCGGCCATGCGGTGTTGAGCCAATTCGACCTGCGGTTTCGGGAAATCCGCCTGCCCTTCATCGATTCGCCCGAAAAAGCCTTCGACGCGGTCCAGCGCATCAACCAGACCGGCGTCGCCGAGGGCCATCTGCCCATCGTGTTCTCGACCCTGGTCAATCCCGAGGTCGCGGGCACGCTCAAGCGCGCCAAGGCGATGATTCACGACCTCATCGATACCTTCGTCGTGCCGCTCGAATCCGAACTCGGTGTCAAATCCACGCATTCGATCGGCCGCAGCCACCACACGGCCAACACCGAGCAATACAAGGCGCGCATCGAGGCGATCAATTTCTCGCTCGCTCACGACGACGGCCAATCGCACCGCAGCCTCGCCGAGGCCGATGTGATCCTGGTCGGGGTCTCGCGTTGCGGCAAGACGCCGACCAGCCTGTACCTCGCCATGACCCACGGCCTCAAGGTCGCGAATTACCCTTTGATTCCCGAGGATTTTGAGCGCGGCCATCTGCCCACCGCCTTGCGCGACCGGCGCGACAAGCTGTTCGGCCTGTCGATCGCCCCCGATCGTCTGGCCGAAGTGCGCAACGAACGCCGCCCGGGCAGCAAATACGCCGCCATCGAGCAATGCCGGCTCGAAGTCAACGAGGCCGAGGCGATGATGCGGCGCGAAGGCATCCGCTGGCTGTCGACGACCTCCAAATCGATCGAGGAAATCGCCGCCACCATCCTGCAGGAACTGCCGCTCGGACGCGCGCACGGCTGACCGATTGCGCGCCGATGACGCCTGCGTGCATCGGCAACAGCGCGATAATTCACACTTGGTTCACGCGACCGCCCAGAAGGCTGGCTCTCGCAGGCAAAAGTCTCTAAAGTCGGCAGGCCAACCCGAGCACCGACCCCAAGCGTCGGACGAAGTCAGTGACCCAGCCGCCCAAGCTCATTCCGATCGCCAGCAGTACCGATTCGCCAGCCGCGGACCGGCGTCTTGCATTCGAGATTTCACCGCCCCAAGTCCCGTTCGTCCATGCGGTGCTCGACTGGCTCGATCTGCCCATCGCCTACATCGACCGCGATCTGCGCATCCGGCTTTGCAACGCCCCGTTCGCACAGGCGATGGCCGGCACACGCGAAGCCCTCATCGATCGCCATGCCTTGGCCGACCTGCGCTTCGCCAACCAGGCGCAATGGACCGACGCGCTCGAACACGCGATGCTCGGCGAAGCGCGCGACGAAATCGCGCTGCACGCGCCGCAAGCCGATTTGCGCGCCCGACTGCTGCCGCAAACCGATGAACACGGCATCACCCAGGGTTGCCTGCTGGTTGCGCACACGCCCGACATGCTGTCGGCGCGCGAACTCGAACTCGACGCCCTGCTCAAAGCCTTGCCGACGCCGGCCAGTTTCGTCGATCGCCATCTGCGCTTCGTCTACGTCAACCAGGCCGCGCTCGACGAACGCGGCTGGCGCCGCGAGGACGTGATCGGGCAGACGATCGCGCAAATGAACGATCCGGCCGACCTGGCCGACATCCAGGAACTGTTGCAGCGCGCGCTGCACGGCGAACGGGTCGATTACGAACGCCTGGCGCGCCGCGTCGATGGCAGCCAGCGCTGGATTTCGCGCACCATCATTCCGCGCCGTTCGCCCGACGGCGATGTCGAAGGTCTGTATCTGTTCGGCGCCGACATCCATGCCTTGCGCACCGAAGCCGCCAGGCTGGCCGCACAGCAAGCCGAGATCCGCGCGTTTCTCGACGCCCTGCCCTTGCCCCTGGCCTATCTCGACGGGCAGCGCCGATTCGCGCTCGCCAACCAGGCCTTTCGCGCCGTCGAAGCGCGCGAAGATGTCGAGGTGCTCGGCGCCCGGGCCCAGGATGCATTGGCCGGCGATCTGTACGCGCTCATCGCCGACGACCTCGATCAAGCCTATGCAGGCAAGCCCTTCGACTACGTCCATCATGGCCGCGACAGCCGCTGGCGCCGGGTCAGGCTGGTGCCGCACCGGGCCCCGCCCGGCGATGTGGTGGGCTTGTTCGTCATGTCGCACGACATTCACGAGCAACGCATCGCGCAGATCGCGCTCGAACGGCGCGAGCAACAGGTGCGCGCGTTCTCCGACAACATCCCGCAGCCGCTCGCCTACGTCGACGCCGAAGACCGGGTCGCGTTCGCGAACAAGGCGTTTGCGAGCCTGTTCAACGTAGCGCGTGCCGATGCCTTGCAAAGCCCGCTGTCGGCATTGTTCAGCGACGCGGCCTGGACCACGATCGCAGCGACCTATGCGCGCGCCAAACAAGGCGAAACCCTGACCGAAGAGCGCCTGCTGCCGCGCCGCCATGACGAGCCGCGCTGGATCGAAATGCGCTGGTGGCCGGAATTCGACGACGACGCCCATGCCACCGTGCGCGGCGTGTATCTGCTTTGCCTCGACGTCCATGAAGCGCGCCAGGCGCGCGCGGCCTACGAAGATTCGATCAACCAGATGCGGCGCGCGATGAACTCGATCGGCACGCCGATCGGTTATGTCGATGCCCAGCAGCGCTTGCGCTTTGCCAACGTGACCATGCAAGCGTGGTCGGGCATGCCGGCCGAGGTCATCGCCGACAAACACATCCGCGACATCCTTGGCGAAAGCACCTACCGCAAGACCGAAGGCGGCATCCTGCGCGCCCTGGGCGGCGAAGAAGTCAATTTCGAGCGCGAGTTCGAACTGGCCCCCGAGGAAATCCGCTGGGCGCGCATCCGGCTGGTGCCCGAGCGCAACGAGACGGGCGCGGTCAACGGCTTCTTCGTCGCCATCTTCGACGTCCACGACCTCAAGACCCAGCAACGCGAATTGCAGGTCAAGCAGGAAGAATTGCGGCGCGCCAACTGGATGCTCTCGTCCCACCTCGAGAATTCGCCGCTGGCGGCGATCGAACTCGACGCGGACCTCAACATCCGGCGCTGGTCGGAACAGGCCGAGCGCTTGTTCGGCTGGACCCGCGCGCAAGTCCTGAACCGCAGCCTCTGGGATCTGCAACTCATCGGCGATGGCGAATCCGACGCGATCACGCGCTCCTTCGCCCTGGTCCTGGCCGGACGCCAACAACGCGTGTCGACCCTGCAGCGCATGACACGCCACGACGGCGGCAAACTCTGGTCGGAGTGGTACATCTCGGCGCTTTCGAATGGCGCCGGGGCCGTGACCTCGATCTTTGCCCTGGTGCAGGACGTCAATCAGCGCATCGAGGCCGAAGCGCGGCTGCAACAGCTCGCCGCCTACGATTCGCTGACCAATCTGCCCAACCGCTCCAGCCTGCAATTCGAGCTCACGCAAGCGCTCGACCGCGCACGCCGCGCCGGCAGTTCGGTCGCCGCGATCTTCATCGACCTCGACCATTTCAAGAACGTCAACGACACCCTGGGCCACCGGGTCGGCGATCAATTGCTGCTCGCCGTCGCCCGCATCATGAAGGCGAGCGTGCGCAAAGGCGACCTCGTTTCGCGCATGGGCGGCGACGAATTCATGATCGTGATCGAGCATCCGAACGCGCGCATGGCGGCCCAGCACATCGCCAACAAGATCCTCGTCGCGCTCAATCAGCCGATCCCGGTCGAAGGCCACATGATCACGATCGCCGCGAGCGCGGGGATCGCGATGTTCCCCGACCACGGTTCGGACGCGAACATCCTGCTCAAGAATGCCGACGTGGCGATGTACCACGCCAAGGAATTGGGCAAAGGCCGGTTCGAGTTTTATTCCGAAGAACTCGCGCGCGAACGCGAAGAACAGGCGCTGCTCGAGTACGCGTTGCGGCAAGCCATCGCGAGCGACCAACTGGCCTTGTTCTATCAACCGCGCGTTTCATTGCGCGACGGCGCGATCGAAGGCGCCGAGGCCTTGCTGCGCTGGTTCCATCCCGACCTCGGCGAGATCCCGCCCAAGAAATTCATCCGCGTGGCCGAAGAAACCGGCCTCATTTTCGACCTCGGCACCTGGGTCTTCCGCCGCGCCTGCACGCAGTTGAAAGATTGGGAAGCGCGTGGCCTGCCGATCCGCACCTTGTCG
>CAXBRX010000233.1:0-5642 GCA_963977835.1 uncultured Derxia sp. | reverse complement strand
GATCGCGATCCAGCCGTTGGCATCGGGCGCGCCGTTGGCGACCGCGCGCGCGGTGGGCAGTTTGCTCAAGGCCGCGAGCCGCGGCAGCAAGCGGCCGCGCGCGGCCTGATACAAGGCTTCCTGCTCAGGTTCGAGCACGCGGAAGGCTTCTTGTTGCGCCAGATCGGCGAGCTGTTTGGGCGCGAGCACCGCAAGCGTCGCGCCGGTGGCGGGCAGGGTGTCTTCAAGACTTGGGTAGCGCTTGGCGAGCGCGTCGAGCGTGAGCCCCACCAAGGCGTCGTCGGGCGAATAGACGATCCATTGCCCTTCGCGCGCGAGGGTGGGCTTGTAGCTCGCCTTCTTGTTCATCACATGCGGGCCCCAGGGCGCGACGACTTCCTGCTGCCAGCGGCGGTGCAGGGTGTCGGGCTTGGCGCCGTCGGTGATGCCGAGCACCGTGAGTGCGGTCGCGACCGGCGGTTTGGCGCTGACGACCGGCGAACGCGCGAACCATTGCGCGAGCGCATCGAGCGCGACCGTCGAATCGGCGCCGGTGTCTTTGGTGTGGGCGATGAAGACCGGCGTATGCAATTGCGAACGCGCATACCAACAGACCGCAGCCGGGCCGTCGAGATTGGCCTCGAAATGCTTGAGCGCCTTGGCCTGGGCCTCGGTGGGCGCGAAGCCCGGCGCTTCGGTCAACACGGAGTCGATCTGCGTCCATTGCGCGGGCAGCAAAGTGCAGGCGGCCGGATCGACGGGCAGCGCCGACCACATCGGCGCATGCGCGGCCGGCAAGGCCTGCGCATCGGTCACGCGCAAACGCGTGCTCACACTCGCGCCACCGGCGGCGAGGTCCACGCGCAAGGCGCGATAGCCGGGCAGGAATTGCTGATAGCCGAGCGACATCAAACGCGCATCGGCCACCAGGGTGTGGCCTTTGCCCGGATCGCCGACGCCGAAGCGTTGCTGGTAGACCGCCTCGGTCTTGGGGTTGTCCGACAACAGCGCGGCCACCACCTTCAGCGATTCGGGATCGGCTTCGCCGGCCTTGAGGAACAACAAGCCCGGGTCGCTCAGGACCACGACGCGCGCGCCTTGCGAAGCCAGCACCAGCGTGCGGCGCGGCGAGAGCGTCAAGGCATAGACCGTCACATCGGCATTGTTGGCGCGCACGGTGCCGAGGATGCTGAGTTGTTGATCGTCGGCCGCGACCGCCGCGGCGCCCTGGATGGCGCGCGCGAGCACGCCGCGCGTCATCGCGATCAACCAATAGCGCGGCGCGCCTTTGTCGTCGGTCCACAAGGCGACCTCGGCCGGCTCATCGAGCGCGGTGGCGATCAGCTTGTCGGTCAGCGTGGTGTCGTGCTCGTAGGCGATGCGCTTGAGCGCGCCGCGCAGGCCGAGCTTGTCTTCATGATCTTCGTAATAGAAGACGAGGTCCTGAGTCAGCACGTCCTTGAGGACCGGCGCCTTGACCAGATCGCGCGGCAGGCGCGACAAGGCCGAGGTGATCACATAAGCCTGCGGCGCCGACAGATCGACGCCGCGCGCATTGATCGCGCCTTCGTACTTCGCAAAGCCTGTGGTGGCGATCACCACGCCTACGCCCACCAGCGCCGCCGCCGCGGCGCCCAGCCAATATTTACGCTTCAACACGTCGGGGTACTCCGGCCGAGTGCGCACACGGCCACGGGCCGCACACGCAGAAAACCGGTGCGCGTTGCACCGGCAGAAAAGGAGATGAGCATCTGAGAATCTGGGCAAGGACGCCAAAGCGCCCGCGTCAGCAAGAATGGATGGCTAGTTGCCAGGGTTTGCCTAACGAGGCCGCGAGTGTCGCGCGAAGACAGGGCCGTACGCAATGAGGCAAGCCGACAGAACCGACGAATGCGGGACGTGCATGACGCGTAAGCGCTATGCCGACGCCACAAAAAAAGACGCCGGGCCTGTCGCAGCAACGACAGGCACCGGCTGCAAGCGCGGGCGCCAGGCCCGGGCTCAGGAAACCCGGCGTGAGGAAAACCGGGTGAGGAAGATCGTGTGTGGCACCGCGCTCAGAACGCCGCGGGCCGCCATTTGAGCAAGCGCTTTTCGACGCGGGTGAGCAGGAAGTCCGCCGCGAGCGCAACCACTGCGAGCACGATCATGGCCGCGAACACACCGCTCGCGTTGAACGCGCCTTGCGCGGTCGAAATCAAAAGGCCGATGCCTTGGCGCGCGCCGAGGAATTCGCCGACCACCGCGCCCACGAGCGCAAAACCGAAGCTCACATGCAGGCTCGCCAGAATCCATGACATCGCCGACGGGATCACCACCGCGAGCGTGACTTGCCGCGGCGAAGCACCGAGGATCTGCGCATTGGCGATCATGTATTTGTCGGCCTCGCGCACGCCCTGGAAGGCATTGCCGAACACGACGAAGAACACCATCACCACCGCGAGCGCGACCTTGGACGCCATGCCCAGCCCCAGCGCGATGACGAACACCGAGCCGAGCACCACGCGCGGGATCGAATTCGCGATCTGGATGTACAGACTGAAGACATCGGCCAGCAGTTTGTTGCGCCCGAGCAGGATGCCGCAGAACACGCCGCTGACCGCGCCGATCAGAAAGCCGAGCACGGTTTCTTCGAGCGTGACGAGCACCTGCGTCCACAAGGCCCCCTGCGAAGTGCCGTTGTCGATCCAATCGACGATCTGGTCCCAGATCATCGAGGGCATCGAATAAAAGAACGGGTCTATCCATTTGCGCTGGGCGGCGAGCTCCCAGCCGCCGAGCACCAGCACCAGCACCGCGAGGCGCAGGCCGATGATGAGGAAACGGCGGTGCCGGATGCGCGCATGCGCGCGTTCGGATTCCTGGGCCAGCGCGCTTTCGGACAGCGGCGAATCCAGCGTGGTATCGGTCATGAAATTCTCCAGAGGGCGCGGGTCAGGCGATCGCGACTTCTTCGCGCAGATCGGCCCAGATTTCGCGCGAGTATTCGACGAAGGCGGGGTCGTAACGCACTTCGGACATCACGCGCGGACGCGGCAAGTCGATGGTGTGCACGCGCTTGAGCGTGGCCGGCCGCGCCGAGAGCACGAACACCCGATCGGCCAAGGCGACGGCTTCCTCGATGTCATGCGTGACGAACACCACCGAGCCCGCATTGGCCGACCAAAGCTGCAGCAACTCGTCTTGCATCAAGGTGCGGGTCTGCATGTCGAGCGCCGAGAACGGCTCGTCCATGAGCAGGATTTCGGGCGAATTGATGAAGGTCTGCGCGAGCGCGACGCGTTTGCGCATGCCGCCCGACAATTGATGCGGGTAATGGCGCTCGAACTTGGCGAGCCCGACGCGCCGTATCCATTGCTCGGCGAGCGCATGTGCTTCGTCACGGCTTTTGCCGCGGAACATCGGCCCGGCCGCGACGTTCTCGATCACGGTGCGCCACGGAAACACCGCATCGGCCTGGAACACGAAGCCGATGCGCGGATCGATGCCGGTGACCGGCTGGCCCATCACGCGCACCTGGCCCACCGTGGGCTTGAGCAGCCCGGTGATGAGGTTGAGCGTGGTGGACTTGCCGCAGCCGGTCGGGCCGACGATGGCGATGAACTCGCCACGCGCGACCTTCATGCTGAAGTTGCGCAGCGTGACGGTGGCGTCGCCTGCGTTCGAGATGAAGCGCAGCGAAACATTGTCGAACTCGATGGCCGGCGCGCCGGCCGCGGGTGCGTTCATGAAAAACTCCTCGTGCTCAGGCGCGCTTATTTGCGGTCCAGATAAACGTTGGTGTAGGTCTTCGACAGATCGATGTTCTGCGGCTTGATCTGCGGCTTGAACGAGGCCAGCACCTTGAGCACGTTTTCCGGTCCACCGGCCGGCATGCGGCCATCGGTCGTGAACATCGGCAACGAGGATTTGAGCGCTTCGATGTAAAGCGCCTTGTCGGCACCGTAATAATCGCGCGGCATCAATTCGGCGATCTGTTCCGGCGTATGCGTGTGCAGGTAAGCCATGGTGCGCGCGAAAGCATGCGCGAGCTTGGTCGCTTCTGCTGCGTGGCCGGCGGCCCAGGCGTTTTGCACATACAAGCTCGCGGCCGGGTAGAGCCCGCCGAGCGCCTTCACGGTGTTGGCTTCATCGCGCAAATCGACGAGCACCTTGGCATCGCCGGTCTTGAGCATTTGCGCCACCGTCGGTTCGGTCGTCATGCCCGCGTCGATGCGCTTTTGCTGCATGGCTGCGATGAAGGTCGCGCCCGCGCCCACCGGCAACAGCGAAAAGTCTTTCGATTGCACGCCCGCGCGCAATGCGAGGTAGCGCGTGAGGAAATCGGTCGACGAACCCAGGCCCGTCACGCCGAAAGTCTTGCCCTTGGCATCGGCCATGGACTTGAGGCTGTCGGTCGCGCTCTTGGACACGAGTTCGACTTCACCCGGCACCTTGGCGAAGGTGACGATGGCCTCGATCTCCTTGCCCTTGCTTTGCAGATCGATGGTGTGGTCGTAAAAGCCGACCACCGCCTGCACGGCACCGGCGATCAACTGGTTCTCGGCATCGACGCCGGCGGGTTGCGATTGCAGCTCGACGTCCAGACCTTCGTCCTTGAAATAGCCCAGCGCCTCGGTCAGCTTGGCCGGCAGATAAATGATCTTGTTGATGCCGCCGACCATGATGGTGAGTTTTTCGGCGGCCTGGGCCGGCACGGCGGCGCAGGCGAGCCCGCCGACGAGTGCGGCCAGCAGGCCGCGGCGCAATTGAGTGAGGGCGTGAATACGCGCAGATGGAATACGCATGATGTTTGTCTCCTATGCGTTGTGGTGTGAGCGCAGTCTAGAAAGCCCAAGCCGTCAGCTAGCTGTCATCGGCAGGGGCGCCAACGCGCGGTTTGCTCGTGGATTACCCCAAGACGCAGCGCAGCAAGGCATCGCGCGCCGCGCCGACGCACAATAGGCGTCTGACCGTTCCGTGCACCGCCTCACCCACCGGCCGCCATGAATCTGCTGCTCGTCGAAGACAACCAGCCGCTCGCGCATTGGCTGCACAAATTGCTGACCGAGCAAGGCTTTGCCGTCGAGCTCGCCGACAACGGCGCCGCGGCCGACCAATTGCTCGCCCAGCGCCGTTACCAGCTCGTGCTGCTCGATCTGAGCCTGCCGGGTTTGTCGGGCCGCGCGGTGCTGCGCCGCCTGCGCGCGCGCGGCGACGACACGCCGGTGTTGGTCCTGACCGCAAGCGACGACCTCGACCAAAAAGTCGATTGCCTGGACCTCGGCGCCGATGATTACGTGACCAAGCCCGTGGAGATGCGCGAACTCGCGGCGCGCATCCGGGTGCTGATCCGCCGCCGGCTGCCGGGCAAGGCCAATACGCTCGCCTGCGGGCGCCTGGGCTACAGCTTGCAGACGCATCAATTCACGCTCGACGACGCGCCGTTTGCGCTGCCGCCGCGCGAGCGTGCGCTGCTCGAAACCTTGATGCTTCAGCAAGGCAGCGCGGTCTCGAAGCAGGTGCTGCTCGACGGCCTCGGCGATCCGCTCGATGAACCGAGCGCCGATGCGATCGAGCTTTATGTTTCGCGCCTGCGCCGCAAACTCGCGGGCAGCGGCCACATTGGTCGCGAGCACGATGCGGCGCGCATTGCCGGGCTTGAAGATGCGGTCCTGCTCCTC
>CAXBRX010000232.1:0-5660 GCA_963977835.1 uncultured Derxia sp. | reverse complement strand
TGGCCTGGGCGAGCGCCGCCGGCTCGTCGACGACGCAGAAGGCGTTGAGGACCGGGTCGAGCTTGCGTACGCGGGCGAGGACCGCTTTCGTCGCTTCGACGGGCGACACGGCCTTCCTCGCATAAAGCGAGACCAGTTCGGTGGCCGACAACGCGCAGAGGTCGGTCTTCATGCCTGCTCCAGGCCGAGGGACTCGCGCGTGCCGAAGGCGAACGCGCGCCGCTCGATGCGCACATCGTGCTCTCGGCGAATTGAGGCGCGCATGTTCGATCTCGTCATCTTCGATCTCGACGGCACACTCGTCGACACCGCGCCCGAAATCAGCGATGCGGTCAATGCGACGCTCGCGCATTGGCGCCATGCGAGCGTCAGCGAAGCGCAGGTGCGGTCCTGGATCGGCCTCGGCACGCGCGAACTGCTCGGCTTCGCGCTCGCCGAGGCGACGCATCTGGCGCGCCATGATCCGCAATTGCGGCTGCTCGTCGATCAGGCGATGCCGGATTTCGAGCGTCATTATTTCGCGGCCTGCGGCACCCGCAGCCGGGTCTATCGCGATGTCGAGCACAGCCTCGATGCATTGCGCGCGCTCGATGTGCGACTGGCACTTGCGACCAACAAGGAAGAGCGCTTCACCTTCGCGGTGCTCGACCGCCATCGTCTGCGCGACTACCTCGACCTCGTGGTCTGCGGCGACACGCTGGCGGCGAAGAAGCCCGATCCGCTGCCGCTCGCGCATTGCATGCGCTGTCTTGGGGCGCGCGCCGAACGCACGCTGTTCGTCGGCGATTCCGAGATCGATGTCATGACTGCCCGCAACGCTCAGGTGCCGATCTGGGCCGTGCCCTATGGCTACAACCATGGCCGCGCCATCGTCGAGGCGCGGCCCGATCGCGTCATTCCCACCATCGACGATGTCGCGCGCTGCATCGGCGAGCAACGCGCGGCGACGTATTCCTGATCCATCCCGGAGACTTCAATGGCTTTGATTTCCCTGCGCCAATTGCTCGACCACGCGGCCGAGCACGATTACGGCCTGCCCGCGTTCAACATCAACAACATGGAGCAGATCCACGCGATCATGCAGGCCGCCGACGACTGCGACAGTCCGGTCATCCTGCAGGCCAGCGCCGGGGCGCGCAAATATGCGGGCGAGCCCTTCCTGCGCAAGCTCGTCGAAGCTGCGGTCGAGATGTATCCGCACATCCCCGTCTGCATGCATCAGGACCACGGCGCTTCGCCAGCGGTCTGCCAGCAATCGATCCGCTCGGGCTTTTCGAGCGTGATGATGGACGGCTCGTTGCGCGAAGACATGAAGACGCCCGCGCAATACGACTACAACGTCGAGGTCACGCGGCGCGTGGTCGACATGGCGCATGCGGTCGGCGTCTCGGTCGAGGGCGAACTCGGTTGCCTGGGCTCGCTCGAAACCGGCACCGCCGGCAAGGAAGACGGCGTCGGTGCCGAAGGCAAGCTCGACCATGCGCAATTGCTGACCGACCCCGATGAGGCCGCGACCTTCGTGCGCGACACTAGTGTTGATGCGCTCGCGATCGCGATCGGCACCAGCCATGGCGCCTACAAATTCACGCGCCCGCCGACCGGCGACATCCTCGCCATCGACCGCGTGGCCGCCATCCATGCGCGCATCCCGAACACCCATCTTGTCATGCACGGCTCTTCCAGCGTGCCGCAGGAATGGCTGGCCACCATCCGCGCCTATGGCGGTGACATCAAGGAAACCTATGGCGTGCCGGTCGAGCAGATCGTCGAAGGCATCCGCCATGGCGTGCGCAAGGTCAACATCGACACCGACATCCGTCTCGCCATGACCGGCGCGATGCGCAAACTCATGGGCGACAAGCCCGACGAATGGGATCCGCGCGCTTTCTTCAAGGCCGCGACCGCCGCCGCGCGCGGCATTTGCAAACTGCGCTTCGAAGCCTTCGGTTGTGCGGGGCGGGCGGCGCAATTGCGCGTGGTCCCGCTCGAGCGCATGGCCGCGCGCTATGCGCAAGGCGAGTTGCGCGCCACCGTGCATTGAGGCCCGGGCCGGGCGGCCACCGCATTAAAACCCGGCGATGGACGTTTTGCGTGCGCTGATCTTCGATGTCGACGGCACCCTGGCCGACACCGAACGCGATGCGCACCGCGTCGCGTTCAATCGCGCCTTCGCCGATGCCGGCCTCGATTGGGATTGGTCGCCCGAAGTCTATGGCCGTCTGCTCGCGGTCGCGGGCGGCAAGGAACGCATCGCCGCCTGGTGGCGCGAGCTTGGCGCGCCCGCGAACGCATCAACGGCGGCAGGCACGCGCGCCGAAGACTTCATCGCGCGCCTGCATGCCGACAAGACCCGCCATTACACCGCCTTGATCGACGCGGGCACGATCGCGCTGCGTCCCGGGGTTGCGCGCCTGATCGGCGAAGCGCGCGCCCAGGGCTTGCGGCTGGCGATCGCAACCACGACCACGCCCGCCAATGTGCTGGCTTTGCTGCGCGCGACCCTGGGCGAGGCGGGCGTGCAAGCGTTCGACTGTATCGCTGCCGGCGACATGGTCGCGGCCAAGAAGCCCGCGCCCGATGTCTATGCGCTGGTGCTAGCCCGGCTCGGATTGCCGGCGCGGGAATGTCTGGCGATCGAGGACAGCGCGATCGGCCTGCAAGCGGCGCGCGCCTGCGGCCTGCCGACCTTGATCACTTTCTCGGATTACACCCGCGACCAAGACTTCACGGGCGCGCTCGCGGTGGCCGATGGCCTGGGCGAACCCGATGCGCCGGCCACCGTCCGCACCGCGCAAGGCGGGGGCGAATGCGTGATCGATTGCACGGTGCTGCGCGCCTGGCACGCCCGCAACGGCACTACTCCATTAGCTAACTGACGCCAAGCTTGCAAAGCGAGGCTTGGTGCGGTCGCGCACTTTCGCTGCACTGCTGCGTTTACTTCGCCGGTGTCGCTGGATACCCTGAGGAGTATCAACCAAGCGACACGGAGAATCGCAATGGCACATATCGTAGTAATGGGAGCGGGGATCGGCGGCATGCCGATGGCGTATGAAATGAAGGCCCTGGCACGGCCGGAGGATCGGGTCACGGTCGTATCGTCGACGCCCAAGTTCCATTTCGTGCCGAGCAATCCGTGGGTGGCGGTCGATTGGCGCAGCCGCGAAGACATCGAGCTCGAGATCGAACCCGCGCTCGCGCGCAAAGGCATCGGCTTCATCTGCCAAAGCGTCAAGCGCGTGCATCCCGAGCAGAACCAGCTCGAACTCGACGACGGCAGCAAGCTCGATTACGACTATCTGGTCATCGCGACCGGCCCCAAGCTCGCGTTCGATGAAGTCGAAGGCCTCGGGCCGCAAGGCCATACGCATTCGGTCTGCCATGTGGACCATGCGGTGGTGTCGTCGTCGGCCTGGAAGGACTTCCTCGCCGATCCGGGCCCGATCGTGGTCGGCGCGGTGCAAGGCGCGTCATGCTTCGGTCCGGCTTACGAGTACGCGATGATCGTCGAGACCGATCTGCGCAAACGCAAACTCCGCGACAAGGTGCCGATGACTTTCGTCACCTCCGAGCCTTACATCGGCCATCTGGGCCTGGGTGGCGTCGGCGATTCCAAGGGCATCCTCGAATCGAGTTTCCGCGACAAGCACATCAAATGGATTTGCAACGCCAAGGTCACGAAGGTCGAGGCGGGCAAGATGTACGTCACCGAGCATGACGAAGACGGCAAGCCCAAACGCGAGCATGTGCTGCCCTTCAAATACTCGATGATGCTGCCGGCCTTCAAGGGCGTGGACGCGGTGTTCGGCATCGAAGGCCTGACCAATCCGCGCGGCTTCATCACCATCGACGAGCATCAGCGCAATGCCAAGTACCGCAACATTTTCGCGGTCGGCGTTTGCGTCGCCATTCCTCCGGTCGAGCCGACCCCGATCCCGACCGGCACGCCCAAGACCGGCTACATGATCGAATCGATGGTGACCGCGACCGCGCACAATCTGCGCGAATTGCTCGACGGCAAGGAGCCGACCCATCACGCGACCTGGAACGCGGTCTGCCTCGCCGATTTCGGCACCGGCGGCGTGGCCTTCGTCGCGCTGCCGCAGATTCCGCCGCGCAATGTCAACTGGTTCTCGCAAGGCAAATGGGTGCATCTGGCCAAGGTCGCCTTCGAGAAATACTTCATCAGCAAGATGAAGAAGGGGTCGTCCGAGCCGGTCTACGAGCGGGTGGTCATGAAGGCGCTCGGCATCATGAAGCTCAAGGACAAGCTCTGAACTGACCCCAGGGTGAGCGCTGCAGAATTCGCGCTTCAGAAGTCGATCTGCGCGCTCGCCCCCCAGACCGCACCCGGGTCCTCGAAGCCGACCTGGGTGCTGTAATGCGCGTCACCGACATTGCGGCCGTAGAGCATGAGCGTGACCGGCCGTCCATCGAGCGCGAAGCGATGGCTCGCGCTCAGGTCGAGGCGCACGAAATCCCCGATCGGCTTGTAAGCGCCGCCGGTGGGAAAGTTCGAGCTGAAGGCATCGACGTATTGCAGCGCGCCCTGAAACTCCCAGCGCTTCCAGTCGTGCGTCAGGTTCATCACCGCCAGGTTGCGCGGCGCGGTGCGGCCATGGTCATCGACCATCGGGTCGTAGAACAGATGGGTCCAGCCCAGATGCCAGCGCGTGTCTTCGCCCAGATGGCCATGGAGTGAGAACTCGAGGCCGGTCTTGTGCGCAGTCGCTTCGGCAAAGATCGCTTGTTGCGTGGTGTTGTCGAAGCGCACTGGATACTTGTAATTCTCGTCGTGCGCGTAGAACAGCGTGAGTTGCGGTTCGACCCATTCAGCCAAGCCTGCATACCGCGCCGAGACTTCGGCCTTGTTCTGCACCTCGTCATGCAGCACGGTGCCGACGTCGGTATAGACAGCCAGATTCCCGGATTGCGCGCCATAGGCATAGCGCGCGGTGTAGGCCCAATCGGGCAATGGCGTCCAACTCGCGCCGAGCGAGACGAATTGCGCGATCGGCAGGCGCCGATCGGTGAAGGTCGAGGCGTTGTAGGCCGAGGAATGGCCGTAACTGTCCACGCCTTTGAGGATGTTCTTCTGATCGGCGCGGTAGGCGCCATCGAGCACGAGCGCGCCACCGAGCAGCTTGTGCTCGGCGAGCATGAAGCCGCTCGCGATCTCCTCGTCGCGCGGCGCGTATTCGTAGAACAATTGTCCGGTCGGTGTTTCCCAATGGTTGTATTGCAGCCCGGCCTGCAACAGCGTGTCGCCCAGACGCAGACCATGCTTGAGCGCGACGCCGGTCGAGGTTTCCTCGTTGGCATGCAAGACGACCGCGTTCGAGGTGAAGCTGCCTTGCTGGAAGGTGGCTTTGAGTTCATTGCGATAGACCGAAAACAAGGTGGTCTGACGATCGTCCCAGCTCCAGCGCGCATTCAAGGCGAACAAGGTGGTGCCGATCGGATCGAACGACCATTTCTGGTTGGCCATCACCGCGCCGGCTTGCGCGTTCGCGCGCTGGAAATCGAACTTGCCATGATCGCGAAAGGCGGTCAGATCGAGGGCGTAGCGGTCTTGCGCGATGCCACCGAGCGCCAGCGCGGTCAGGTTGTCGCGTGCGGTATGGGCATCGGTTTGTCCGTCGGTGTCGAAGCCGCGCAGCACC
>CAXBRX010000231.1:0-5671 GCA_963977835.1 uncultured Derxia sp. | reverse complement strand
AGGCATTGACGTTCTGCCCGAGCAGCGTGACCTCGCGCACGCCCTGCGCTGCCAGGCCGGCGATTTCGGCCAGCACATCGTCCAGCGGGCGCGACACCTCGTCGCCGCGGGTGTAGGGCACCACGCAGTAGCTGCAGTACTTGCTGCAGCCTTCCATGATGCTGACGAAGGCGGTCGGCCCCTCCACGCGGGCGGGCGGCAGGTGGTCGAACTTCTCGATCTCGGGGAAGCTGATGTCGACCTGGGACTTGCCCGACTGGCGCCGGTCCTGGATCAGCTGGGGCAGGCGGTGCAAGGTCTGCGGGCCGAACACCACGTCCACGTAGGGCGCGCGCTCGACGATGGCCGCGCCTTCCTGGCTCGCCACGCAACCGCCCACGCCGATGACGAGGCCGGGCTTGTCGCGCTTGAGTTCACGCAGGCGTCCGAGGTCGCTGAACACCTTCTCTTGCGCCTTTTCGCGCACCGAGCAGGTGTTGAAGATGATCACGTCGGCATCTTCGGGGTTCTCGGTCTTTTCGATGCCCTCGTCATGGGCTTTGGCGAGTACGTCCACCATCTTGTCCGAGTCGTACTCGTTCATCTGGCAGCCGAAGGTCTTGATGTAAAGCTTCTTGGTCATGGCGGATACGACCGGCGCATGCGCCGGTGCTCGGGAAGACGGGACTAATGGAATGCTGTGCGCCCGTGGGCGCGGCCTGTGGCGCCGATCAATGGGCGCTGCTGGCGATCTCGGCCGGGGTCAGGATCCAGACTTCCGAGATTGCGCCGGTGCGCTCGAAGATCGCGCGGGCCTTGGCCTTGACGGGCACCTGGTTGGGCACGATGGTCCGGTTTTCGGCGCTGTAGATGCGCGCACCGGCAGTCAAAGCGACTTCCTTGCCGTCGACGATCAGCGAGCGGACATTGTTGGGGCTGACGGTCACGGCCTTGGCGGCCACGGGGATGCTGCGCGTATTGGCGAGCGCGAAACTGCCGGCAAGGGCAAAAACGACGCAAGCAAGAATGCGGGCGATGGTCTTCAAGGGGGACTCCTGGGTGGAAGGATGCCCTGAAGGAGGCATATTGGGGTTTGGTGGTGAAGGAGGGACTCGAACCCTCGACCTCGGCATTATGAGTGCCGCGCTCTAACCGGCTGAGCTACTTCACCGCCGCCACGATCAACCGGTCAGTTGCCGCGGGCGCGAGATTATCTGCGCGTCGGGCGGGAGTGTCAAACCGAAGCCGCACTCGGGGGCGGGAAGGGCGCGGATGGACGCGGTGTCATCGCCGGCTTTGTAGAATGGCCGCGTCCTGTGTTCTCGTCGGAAGCCGCACTTCATGCGCTCGATCCTGCTGGTCCTTTTCCTGGCCTGTGCCGCTTCGGCCCAAGCCGAATCCTTCATCAACGATTTCGAAACCGTCTGGGCCGAAACGCCCAAGGGCCGTTTCGAATGCCTGAAGGGCGCGGCGACCGAACAGCGCCAGGTGCTCAAACTCAACGGCCGCGTGCTGTTCGAAGAAAAGCCGAGCCCCGACGGCATCGTCGAGGGCAAGACGCTCGCCAACGGCATCAAGCACGAAGACATGGGCTGCCCGGAAGTCGTCGGCAACCAGAACGGCTACATCGTCATGGAGCGCGCGGTCCAGCCGCCGCAATACGGGCTCTCGGGCTATGTGCTGGTGGATGTCAATGCGGCGCAGCCGCGGCTGGTGGCGTTGTGCACGGCGAGCCGCAACAAAGACGAGAAGATCGCCAAGGCGCAGCGCCTGGTCTGGTCGGCCGGCGGCGTCAATCTGCGCTACTTCGGTTATCGCTGCGGCGAATCGGCGAATAGCGACGCCGCCAAACCTGGCCCGCATGAAGTGCGCTTCGACTTTGCGACCGGCGCTGTGCAGCAACTCAAATAGCCAAGGCCGCGTTCAGGGCTGCAAGCTTGCGGTAGCCGAAATCAGGGCAGGTTGAGAGGCATGGAGTCACTGGTGTTGGAGGTGGTCGGCGGCGTCAAATGATGCTTTCCCATCCTCAAGTTCGGATGCAAATTCATCTGGTCTTCAAGGAGTGATGATGCGGGTCAAAAGTTTGCTGGTGTTGCTGGCATGCGTTTTTTCGATGTGCAGCGCTCATGCGGGGTCGAAGCGTCTTGCGGTCGCATTTTTCGACTATTCAAAGACTGACCTGGGCAAGACGTCGTTCAAGGCGATGCGGGTTGCAAAGTACAACCACGCGTGTTGGGATCGATTTGTCGAGATCGAGGGCATCGAGACCGCATATATCGAGAATCCGCCCAAATCACTCGACCGGAACCTGTTGTTGCAGGCGATCCGGGGTTCATCAAGTGCGGCAAGCGATTTCGCCAAGGCGCTAAAAGCCGAGCATCTGGATGGCGCTTACGCATTTGTCCCGGACCCAACCGGTACTTACGCGACCATTTATGGGCTCGCCTACCAGAGCGACGGTGCGATCACCAACTCGGCTTCGATACGCAAGCCCGATAGCGGAAATTTCGATTTCGCCACGTTTTCCAAGGCGCTGTGTGAAGCCAGCAAATCGATGGACTGATCCCATCGAGCATGTAAGCCTGCAGTAAGCCCCCAGTCAGGGCAGGGTAAGCGTCCCGGCCGAAGATGCATCGTGCGCGAAGCACCGCGCCGCCAATACATCTAACCGGAGAACACCCATGGCAACCGCCTCCTCCATCGACTGGACCGCGATCGTCGCCGACCCGCGCTTCCAGGCTCTCCATCGCAAGAAGCAAGGCTTTTTGTGGGGCCTGATGGTCTTTTCGGTCGTCTATTACTTCCTGCTGCCGATCGGCGCCGCGTACTTCCAGGACTTTTTCAAGATCAAGGTCTGGGGCCCGATCAATGTCGGCCTGGTGTTCGCCCTGACCGAATTCATCGTCGCCTGGGGCATCGCGTTTTATTACTCGCGCCGTGCCAACCGTGAATTCGACGCCATGTCGCGCGAACTCGCCGCGGAATTCGAAAAGAAAGCGAAGGCCTGAACCATGAACGCAATCTCCAAGAAATGGCTCGCCTGGGGCGTGGTCGGCGCGATTCCGCTGATCTGCGCGCCGGCGTTTGCGCAATCGGGCGTTTCGCCCAACTACCGCTGGCTCACCTTCACGGTGTTCGCCGCCATCATCAGCATGACGATGTTCGTCACCTACCTCGCGTCCAAGCGCGTGAAGTCGGCGGCCGACTTCTACACCGCGGGCGGCGGCGTCTCGGGCCTGCAAAACGGCTGGGCCATCGCGGGTGACTACCTCTCGGCCGCGTCCTTCCTCGGCATCGCGGGCCTCATCAGCCAATACGGCTACGACGGCTTCATGTATTCGGTGGGCTGGCTGGTGGCTTACATCACCGTGCTGCTCGTCATCGCCGAGCCTTGCCGCAACATCGGCAAGTACACCCTGGCCGACATCCTGGCCTACCGCAACGACCCCAAGAAGACCCGCATCGTCGGCGCGATCTCGGTCATCACCGTGTCCACCTTCTACCTGACCGCGCAAATGGTCGGCGGCGGTGTGCTGGTCAAGACCCTGGTCGGCATCGACTATGAAGTCTCGGTCATCACCGTGGGCGTGCTGATGCTGGCCTATGTGTTGTTCGGCGGCATGGTCGCCACGACCTGGGTGCAGATCATCAAGGCCATCCTGCTCGTCATCGCGTCCATCGTGCTCGTGATGCTGGTGTGGTCGCCGTACGGCTTCTCGCTGCCGGCCTTCCTGACCGATGTGATCGGCGACCCGAAGGTGCAGGCGCGCGTGGCCTCGTTGCTCGGTGATGCTGCCAAGAACATGACGCCCGACCAGCTCGGCCAGCGCTTCCTCGAACCGGGCCTGTACTTCAAGGCGCCGATCGACCAGATCTCGCTGGGCATGGCGCTGGTGTTCGGCACCGCCGGCCTGCCGCACATCCTGATGCGCTTCTTCACCGTGCCGACCGCGCAAGCGGCCCGCAAGTCGGTGATCTGGGCCATGGCCATCATCGGCGGCTTCTATGTGCTGACGCTGTTCCTGGGCTTTGGCGCCGCCAAGCTCGTCGGTCCGGCCAACATCGCCGCGGTCGACCCGGGCGGCAACATGGCGGCCCCCTTGCTCGCGCAATTCCTGGGCGGCGGTCAGGATTCCTTCCTCGGCAACTTCATGCTCGCCTTCGTCGCGGCCGTCGCCTTCGCGACCATCGTCGCGGTGGTGGCCGGCCTGGTGCTCGCCTCGGCCTCGGCCATTGCGCACGACTTGTACGTGGGCGTGGTGCGTGCCGGCCAGAACGTGACGCCGCAAGAACAGGTCAAGGCCGCGCGGATCGCCACCGTGTTCGTCGGCGCGATCTCGATCGTGATCGGCATCGCGGCCAAGGGCCAGAACGTGGCCCACCTGGTGGCGCTCGCCTTCGCGGTTGCGGCCTCGGCCAACTTCCCGTGCGTGTTCATGACGCTGTACTGGAAGCGCACCAACACCGGCGGCATCATGGCCGGCATGATCATCGGCACGCTGCTCGCGGTGGGCCTCGTGATGGTCTCGCCCAACCTGACCTACCCGAAGGCCGTCAAGGCCGCGGCGCAGAAGGTGCTCGACGGCGAAGCCGCCAAGCGCACCGCGATCGCCGAAGCCAACGCCTCGGGCGATGCGGCCAAGATCGCCAAGGCCGGCAAGGACGCCGCCGCGCTCGACAAGGCCGTGGCCAAGGCCCGTGGCGACCTCGAGAAGTTCAAGAACGACGAGACCTCGATCGTGGGTCTGGAAAAGCCGCTGTTCGATTTGAAGAACCCCGGCCTGATCTCGATCCCGCTCGGCTTCCTCGCCGTCATCCTCGGTTCGCTGCTCTTCCGCGACAAGCGCGCCGAAGACATGTGGGACGAACTCTATGCACGTCAGAACACCGGCATCCTTGCCGCGAAGGCCACTGCGCACTAGCCGCAGTCGATAGACCCTTGGAGGAGCGATGCGCGTTGCGCATCGACTTTTGGCGACCCCGTCTTCGGACGGGGTCTTTTTTTGTGGTTCTGAAGATTTAAAACATCATTACTTGTATTAAAGTGATGCGGATATCAAACTTCATGCCTCATGAACCAATCCGATCACATCCTCGAACTCGCCCGGCACCAACGCGTGCTGCGAGCTGCGGATGTGCGCGCGCACGGCTGGTCGCCGCAGCTTCTCATCCGGCTGCATCAAGCCGGCAAGCTGCAACGCTTCGCCCTGCGCCGGCAGGCCGAGACGGCCGGTTCCAATTTCATCAAGCGACCCATGCACATCGGGCGCCTCTCGGTGCACCTGTGGCGCGGGGTGTTCGTGGTGGAGGACTTCGTCATCGACGGCCTCACCCCGACCTCTCGGCCATTCCTGACCGCGAAGCGGATCGATGTCTCGATGCCGTGGAGTTCGATGTTCCACCGTGAGGTGGTCTTCGATGCCATCGAGATGACGGACTGGGACATGTACGTCGAGCTCTATCCCGACGGACGCCACAACTTTCCCAAGTTCACCCCGGACGGGCCGGGGAATCCCAACCGCAAGTGGCGCGTGACCAGCGCCTATATCCGGGCCTCCGGTGGCGAGTTCGAGTTCGAGGACCACGGCGTGCCGTGGCGCACCGTGGCGCGCAACCTCGAGGTGATCATCTCCAGGCCCAATCTGGAGTACCGGGGACAGGCCCGCTTCAGCAACGGCACCGTCGAGATCCA
>CAXBRX010000230.1:0-5790 GCA_963977835.1 uncultured Derxia sp. | reverse complement strand
GCCGCGGAAGCCGGTCAGCAAGGGCGCGCATTTGAGCTTGAGCATTTCGTCGGCGATCTCTTGCGCCGAGGCATGCGCCGGCAGCAGGCGCACATCGTGCAGCAATTCGGCCATGACACCGCCCAAGCCCACGAGCAGGATCGGGCCCCAATCCTTGTCCTGGCGCGCACCGACGATGAGTTCGAGTCCGCGCTTGCCCATCGCTTCGACGAGCACGCCATCAAGCACCAGGCCCGGACGCGCGCGAGCGATGTTGTCGTAAAGCTTTTGCCAGCCCTGCTTGAGCGCTTGCGCATCGGCGAGGTTCAGGATCACCCCGCCAGCATCGCTCTTGTGCGGCAAATCGGCCGCCTGCGCCTTGAGCACCACCGGATAACCGATGGCCTCGGCCACGGCGAGCGCTTCATCGACATTGCGCGCGAAGCGGCCCTTGGGCAGCGGAATGCCGAGCGCGCCGAGCGCTTCCTTGGCACGATATTCGGCCACCACACCGTTCAGGCCCGCGAGCACGGCCGGCACGGCGGCGCGCGGCGCAGCGGCGCTATCGACCGGCCTCAGCAAGCTCAGATGCGCGACCGCGCGGAAGGCGCGTTCGGCGGTCTCGAAACACGGCACGCCGAGCGCGCGCAATTCGTCGATGAAGGCGCGCGGCACTTCGGCGCCTTCGTCGAGCGCGGCGAAGACCACCGGCTTGGTCGGCTTGAGTTCCTTGATCGCGGCGATCACCGACGGCAGTTTCAAGGTGCTCGTCGCGACATCGGTCATGATGAGGCCGAGCACCACGCTGCCGAACGAGTCATCGCCGAGCAAGACGGCGAGCGTGCGCTTGTACAGTTCCGGATCGACGAGCGCTTGCGCGGTCAGGTCCATCGGATTGCTGACCGGAATGAAATCGGGCAGCACGGCGCGCATGCCGGCGTTGACCGCGGCGTTGATGGGCGTGAGCGCAAGGCCAACCTGTTCGCACAGATCGAGCGTGAGCGCCTTGAAGGCACCCGACTCGGTGAGCACGCCGCAGCCGGTCTTGAAATCGGCGCCGCAACGCGAGGCGATGTCGGTCACGTCGAGCAATTCTTCGAGCGAGTCCACGAGAATCACGCCGGCACGGCTGACCAATGCGCGCATCGCGGCGTAATCGCCGACCATCGCGCCGGTATGCGTGGCGGCCGAATCGCGCGCCGCGCTGCTGCGGCCCGGATGCAGCAACACGATGGGCTTGCCCAAGGCGCGCGCACGACGCGCGAGCGCGAGAAAGCGCGTGGGCTGGCGGAATTGCTCGACGATCATGGTCACGACCTTGACCGACGGTTCTTCGAGCACGTATTCGAGATAGTCCTCAACGCCGCACACTGCTTCATTGCCGGTCGACACCGAGAACGAAACGGTCAAAGCGTGCGACGCCAGGCTCACACCGAGCACCGCGGCCATCGCGCCGCTTTGCGAGACCACCGCCACACCCGGCTTGCCACCAGTGCGCTCAACCTTGGTCAGCACGAAAGTCGCCGGCACGGCGTCGAGGTAATTCACGAAGCCCAGGCAGTTCGGCCCTTCGATGACCATGCCGTGCTCATGCGCGATGCGGGCGATCTCGGCCTGCTCGGCGCGCCCGTCGTCGCCGCCTTCGGCAAAGCCCGCCGAAAAGATGATCGCGCCGCCGACGCCTTGCGCAGCGCAGGCGCGCACCGCATCGAGCACCGCGGCATGAGGAATCGCGAGCACCGCGCAATCCACGTCGCGCGGCAGCGCTTCGATCGACGGCAGACAGGGCCGACCGTTGATTTCGGAGCGCTTGGGATTGATCAGATGGATGTCGCCGTCATAGCCAGCGTTCTCGAGGTTCTGCAAGACCGCAGCGCCCAACGCACCCGGCGTGGGTGAAGCACCGACGATGGCGATGGAGCGCGGACGCAAAAAGCGGACGATGGACGGAGCCGGCGTACAACGAGCATTCATACCTAAACCACCTTTAAGACGACAAGAACGGACACCCGAGGTGTCGGCGATGAATGCGCAGTATCGTTGGCGCGGCCTCGCGCGTGCAGTTCGATTTCACCGGACGGCCATAAGTTATTGATATAGCAATTTCTGTTTTATCGCAGCGCAGCATGCGCATCCGCTCGATGTCCGCATCCGATCGGATTGACAAGACCACAACGCCTACCTAAGTTGCAGGCCCGACGCCGCGCGATCGCTCGGCCATTCCAGGCAAGCTTCATGAACATCGACGATCTGATCGCCATCGACATCCACACCCATGCCGAGGTCTCGTGCTGCCAGCCGCCCGACCCTTACGGCGAGGAATACGACCGCGCAGCCGACAAGTACTTTCGCAACGCGCGCCGGCCCACGATCGACGAAACCATTGCGTATTACCGCGAGCGCCGCATCGGCCTGGTGATGTTCACCGTCGATGCGGAGTCACACATCGGCCGGCGCCGCATCCCGAATGAAGAAGTGGCCGATGCGGCAGCGCGCAATGCCGACCTCATGATCGCCTTCGCGAGCATCGATCCGCACAAAGGCAAGATGGGCGCACGCGAAGCGCGCCGGCTCATCGAAGAACATGGCGTCAAAGGCTTCAAGTTCCACCCGACCGTGCAAGGGTTTCATCCTTACGACCGCATGGCCTGGCCGATTTATGAAGTCATCGCCGAGCATGGACTGCCGGCCATCTTCCATAGCGGCCATTCGGGCATCGGCAGCGGCATGCGTTGCGGTGGCGGCTTGCGCCTCGAGTATTCGAACCCGATGCATCTGGACGATGTCGCGATCGATTTCCCGGACATGCAAATCGTCATCGCGCATCCATCCTGGCCCTGGCAGGACGAAGCCTTGTCGGTCTGCCTGCACAAGCCCAATGTCTGGATCGATCTGTCGGGCTGGTCGCCCAAGTACTTTGCGCCGCAGCTCGTGCAATACGCGAACACGCTGCTCAAGGACCGCATGCTGTTCGGCTCGGACTTCCCGCTCATCGCGCCCGACCGCTGGCTCAAGGACTTCGATGAAGCGGGCTTCAAACCCGAGGTGCGCCCCTTGATCCTCAAGGAGAACGCGATCCGGCTGCTGCGCCTGCGTTGAGCGCGGCAGGCGCGGCCGACGCCGCGCGTCGTTCGTAACGGCGGATCGCCAGACCGAACAACAAGCACACGCAGGCCGAGGAGCCGGTCACGTACAAGGCGTCGCGCCAATGGCCGCTCGCAGTCACGAGCGCCGCGATCGCGGGCGGGCCGATGAACTGCGCAATGTTCGTGCATTGCATGAACAAGCCTTGCAGCGTGCCGATCTGGCGCGGCGATTTGGCCAGCACCAGCGGTGACGACAAGACCGCGGTCGGAATCAATCCACCGATGAACGAGAGCAACAAGCAGCACGCGTAGCGCGCAACGTCAGGCAGGCCGTCGAGATAGATCGCCACGCTGAGCAGGCCGGTGGCCATGCTCGCATAGGCGATCAGCGTGCCCCGCCCCACCTTGCGCGAGAGCAGCATGCCGCCCAGCACCGTGCCCGGTGCGTTGATGAGCACGATGAGCGCGGTGAGCAAGCCCACCGCCAGCGGCGCGAGGCCGCGTTGTTCGCGCAGGAAAGTCGGCAGCCAGATCACGAGCGCGAAGTATTGAATCGCCCAGGCGCAGAACGCCAGGCCGAACAACCAGGGCGCAACCTGCATCACCGCATCGCGCGCCACCGCCAGGCTGTCGCCCGCCACAGTGCCGAAATGCGTGGGGAAGGCACGCCGCCGCGCATACAACAAGACCGCGGCGAGCGCGAAACCGGCAAGCGCGGTGAACCAGACCGCACGCCAGCCGCCATACGGCATGACGAGCGGCCCGGCGATCATCGCGAGGCCAACGCCCACCGGCATGAAGGTGGCCCACAAGCCCATGGCAAACCGGCGGTCGGCCGGCTGCGCCACATGGCTGATGAGCCCGGGCGCCGACACCGCGACCGACAGGAAGCCGAAGCCTTCGACGATGCGCGAGCCGAACAGCCAGGGCATGCCGTGGGCCATGACGGCCGCGCATCCGCCCACAAGACTCAGTGCGAGACCGAGTGCCGCGGTGCGCATCTGCCCGAGGCGATCGCAGACCAGCCCGAACAACATCGCGGTGAACACGGCGAGCGTGTTGAAGGTCGAGGCGACCCAGCCGCCTTGCACCAGCGTGAGGCCGAATTCCTGGCGCAAGGCCGCGAGCGCGATCGGCACCTTGCCGATGTTGAACGCGACCGCGATGCCGCAGAACAAAGCCGCATAGACCGCGAGCCAATCGGTGCGCGCAGGCGCAGCCGTCTGTGCGGGCGTAACGCTGTGCGGCGCCGTCATTGCGCTGCCGGCATCGGGCGCCCGCGGTAGTCGGTATCGATCACCAGCCGTCCGCCGACTGGGCGCGAGACGCAAGTGCACATGCGCTTGGCTTCGTGGCGTTCGGCTTCGCTGAAGAACACATCGCGATGATCGAGCGCGGTATCGCACGCGAGCACATCGACCGCGCACAGCCCGCATTCGCCGCGCCGGCAACCGCTGAGCATTTCGATGCCTGCGTCTTCGAGCGTGGCGAGCAAGGAACGGTCGGGCGCGACCTCGAGTTCGACCCCGTAGCGCGGCAGCGCCACCGTGAAGCGCTGATTCGCCTGATGCCCGCCCGAGCCGAAACTCTCGTAGCGAAAATCCTGCGCGGCGCGGCCTTGCGCCTGCCAGGCGGCTTGCGCCGCGTCGAGCAATCCGATCGGGCCGCAGCAATAGCATTGGGCGTCGGGGTGGCTGGCGGCAATCACGCCCGCCACATCGAGCCGTGAGCCTTCGGCCGCCACATGCAGATGCAAGGCATCGCCTAGCCATTCGCGCAAGCGCTCGGCGAAGACCGCCTCGGCGCGGCTGCGAACCGCGTAATGAAACTCGACCGGCACGCCACGTTGGCTGGCCTGATGCGCCATCGACAACAAGGGCGTGATGCCGATGCCGCCCGCGAGCATCAGATAGGCCGGGGCGCCGAGATCGAGCGCAAACCCATGCGCGGGCTGCGAAATCTCGAGCGCATCGCCCGCGCGCAAGGACCACAAATGGCGCGAACCGCCGAAGCCGTCATCGATGCGTTTGACGGCGATGCGATAGCGCCCGTCGCTCTCAAGATCGAGCAGCGAGTAATGCCGCGCCTCGCTGCGCCCCGCGCATTGCACGCGCACGCCGATGTGCGCGCCCGGGCGCCAGGCATCGATGCCATCGGCGGGCGCAAGCTCGAACAAGCGGATGGTCGGCGCGAGGTCTTCGATGCGTGCGATGCGCGCCGCGCGCCAATGTTCACGTTCGCTCATGCCACGCGCCTCATCGGTTGCGGTTGGCCGCCCGTGGTCTCGGCGGCGATCTGCGCGTCGATGATGCGGCGCGCCCACATCGCACCGGCATCGATGTTGAGGTTGTAGAACTCCTTGTCCGGATGATCGAGCATGGCCTGCTGTTGGGCTTCGAGTATGGCTTCGTCTTCGCCGAACACGCGCGTGACGCCTTCGCGCAGCCATTGCGTGAGGCCTTGGTCTTGCAAGCGGTAATTGCGGCAGAAGGCCCAGAAATAATGGCAGGTGGTATCGGTCTCGGGCGTCATGGTGTTGAGCACATAGCCGTTGACGCCGGCCGAGCGGTCGCCCTCGGGCGCGCCGGTGCCGGTGGGCGCCACGCCGACATCGATGGTCACGGTGCAAGGCGGCTCGAACTTGATGATCTGCCAGCGATCGCAACGCACGACCGATCCGGTCTTCTTGCGCAACTGATAGGCCCAAAACGGCGGTGGATCGACA
>CAXBRX010000229.1:0-5791 GCA_963977835.1 uncultured Derxia sp. | reverse complement strand
CCTTCGGCATCGACATGCGACGCGCTGTATTCCTGGCCGGCCACGGGCGCGCGCTTCGGGCGCGGCGCGATCCGCGCGCTCATTTTTGGAACTCCTGCGAGATGCGGCGCTGATGTGCATGGCCAGCGCCTGGTTCGTGCGCCATTGGCTCGGTGAACGCGCGGCGCGCTGGACGCTGGCGGTGCTGGTGTTCAACCCGCTGCTGGTGCTCGGCGCGCAGTATGCCAACCTGGACATGCTGGTCGCGGCCTGGATCGGCGTGACCATCCTGCTCGCGGCGCATGCCGCCCTTAGCCCGCCCGAACGCCAGCGCCCATGGTGGATGGCTGCCTATGCAAGCGCGGCACTGGCGATGCTCGCCAAAGGACTCATCGGCTTCGTGCTGCCCGGCGCGGTGTTCGTGGTCTGGTGCCTGGCCGAACGCCAGCCGCGCCGGATCCTGGCCGGTTTGAGCGCGGTCGGGCTGCTGGCCTTCGCGGTGGTGGTCGTGCCCTGGTTCGTCGCGGTCGAGCGTGCGACGCCGGGTTTCTTGCATTACTTCTTCATCCATCACCATCTCGAACGCTTCGTGCAGACCAGTTTCAACAATGTGCATGGCGCCTGGTTCTATCCGGCGGTGCTCGCGCTCGGGCTGTTGCCCTGGACGGCGCTGGCATGGGCCGCGGTGCGCGCAGGCTGGCGTGCCACCGGAACGCGCCGCAGTCTGACCTTGCTGGGTCTGGTCTGGTTCATTCTGATTCTGGTCTTTTTCTCGTTGCCGCCGTCCAAGCTGGCCGGCTACATCTTGCCGGTGCTGCCCGCCTTTGCGCTGGTGGTGGGGCCGTGGGTCGCGCAATGGGCGCCGCGGCGGCGCATCGCCTGGGGCGCGGCCGTGTTGTCGGCCGGACTGGCATTGGCACTGGTGCCGGCGCAGAAGGATCTGCCTGCGCGGCTCGCGGTGCAAGTCAAGGCTCAGATCGGGCCGCAGGACCGGGTCGCTTTCCTCGACGCGTATTACTTCGCGGTGCCGCTCGTGTTGGGGCGCGATCAGGTGGTCGAAGTGGTCGGCGATTGGTCGACGCCGGGCGCGCAATTGCCCGACAACTGGCGGCGTGAGCTCAAGGAAGGCGCGGAGTTCGATCCGCGCCATGCGCAGGCGCTGGTGTCGGTCGAAGCCTTTCGCGCATCGCTCGAAGCGAAGCCGGGCGTGGTCTGGCTGTTTGCCGGTGCCGAAGATGCCGCGCAGCAACCCTGGCTCGCGACCTGGCAGCGCGTGGCCGAGCAAGGCGGCTATGTGGTGCTGCGCTTTACGCCGCCTGCCGCCGCCGTGAAGCCGTGAGGCGCTAGCGCGCGAATGCCCAATGCCGGCTCGCCACGAAGGTGCCGGCAGCCACCGCCACCAGCACGAAGCCGAGCGCGAACCAGAACGGCCAATGCAGCACCGAGAGCGTGAACGCCAGCAAGGCCTGGTTGGCGAGAAACGCGCTGACGGCGACCGCTGCGAAGCGTACGGCCGATTGCCGATGCGACAACTGCGTATCGGCAAAGGTGCGCCAACGATGTCCGGCATAACTGACCGGAAACGCGCAGCCGAATCCGACCAGGTTGGCGGCCCAGGGCGCGAGGCCCAGCGCATGGGCGGCCAAAGCCACCAGGTAATGCGTGGCCGCGGCGAGCGCGCCGACCACGACGAACCAATGCAATTGGCGCATGCGCTCAGGACGGTTGCGACGGCGCTGCCGAAGCGGGCGGCGGCGGGAGCCGTTCGGCGACGATGTACAACGGACGCGCCTTCACTTCTTCGAAAATCCGCGCCAGGTATTCGCCGAGCACGCCGATGGAAATCAATTGGATGCCGGCAAAGAACATGATGCTGACCACCACGGTCGGCCAGCCGGGGATGGTTTCGTTCAGGACGAGTTTGTCGAACACCACATCCACGCCGTAGGCGAAGGCGATCGCCGACAGCACCATGCCTAAAGCGCTCACGATGCGCAAAGGCGTGGTCGAAAAGCCGGTCAGTCCGGTCCAGCCGAGCTTGAGCAGCTTGAATTTGGAAAACGTGCTGCTGCCATGGGTGCGTGGCAAGGGCGTGTACGGCAGGCCGATCGAGCGGAACCCCACCCAGGCGTACAAGCCTTTCATGAAGCGGCTGCGCTCGGGCAGCGCGTTGAGGGCTTCGACCACGCGCCGGTCCATGAGCCGAAAATCGCCCGCATCGGGCGGAATCTCGATCGGGCTGTCCATCGCCAGCATGCGGTAGAACGCGCGTGCGCCCCAGCGTTTGAGCGCCGATTCGCTGCCGCGGTCCTGGCGTACCGCGTAGACCATGTCATAGCCTTCGGACCACAAGGCGAGCATGCGGTCGAGCATGTCGACCGGGTGCTGGCCGTCGGCATCCATGCAGATCACGGCATCGCCATGAGCTTCATGCAGGCCGGCCGAGATCGCGGCCTCCTTGCCGAAATTGCGCGACAACTGGAGCAAGGTGGTGCGCAATTCGGGCGGCAGGGCGCGCACCACCTCGGCGGTCTGGTCGGCGCTGCCGTCGTTGATGACGACGATTTCCCATTCCGAGGTGAGCGCGCTGATGCGTTGCGCGATGCTGCGCAAGGTGCCGCCGATGGCCTGGGCTTCGTTGTAGGCCGGCACGATGATCGACACGCGCGCCCTGGACAAGGTGCGGCGCGCCGTCGTCGGTGCTGGCGCGGCCGGCGCCGCAACGCGGGTTTCAGTCAGGTCCATGGAGCGTCTCCGGGGTCCGAGGCAGAGGATGCGCGAGCATAGACAACTTCGAGGTCGGCTGTCTTACCGGCGTTTCGGACTGCCTGTATCAAGCCGTGTCGCAACCGGCAGCATGCGGATCGGCGGACCCGAGTTCACGATGCAGCCAGGCGCGCGCCAAGGCCCAGTCGCGCTTGACGGTGGCCGGCGACAGCTCGAGCGCCTGCGCGATTTCCTCGATTTCCATGCCGCCGAAAAAGCGCAGTTCGACGACCTTGGCCGCACGCGGATCGAGCGCCTCGAAGGCGAGCAGCGCATCGTGGACTGCGATCAGATCGCGCTGCGCATCGAGGCCGACCTGATCGACCTCGGCTAGGGTCAGTCCGACGAGTTGCGCATCGCGCTTGGCGGCGCGATGGGCGAGTGCATGGTTGACGAGAATCCTTCGCATCATGGTCGAAGCCACGGCCAGGAAATGTGCGCGGTTCTTCCAGCGCGCCGCTTGCTGGTCTGCGAGCCGGAAATACGCCTCGTGCGCGAGCGCGGTGGCCGAGAGCGTGTGATCGGACGCTTCCTTGCGCATATGGGCACGCGCGATGCGGCGCAATTCGTCGTACAGCACGACGAACAATTGCTCGCTCGCATCCGCGGCCTCGGCCGGTGCGTCGCCCGTGCCCAGCCGGTTGAGCCAAAGCGTGAGATTTTCGAGGTCTGCCTGCATGTCGCTGCGGATTCTGGCACGGCCATGAGCCGTGGCGCCGTGAATTCCTGCGTAAGCGCGTGAAGGATCCGTTTCGCTCCGGCGTGGCGGGTCCGATTCCTTCCTTTCACGCCAACGGAGTCGAACATGCCTCGCCCTCACTGGTCTGCGCGCCTGTGCACCGCTTTCTTCTTTTTGTTTTCGTGCGCCGTGCAGGCGCAAAGCCTCGACGAGGCAAAGCAACGCGCCGAAGCCGGCGACCTCAAGATGCAGAACGAACTCGGCGAGTGGTACGCCACCGGCACCCACGGCGTGAGCACCGATTACGTCCAGGCCGAGTACTGGTACCGCAAGGCCGCGGCCAAGAACGACCGGCTCGCCTTCCACAATGTCGCGACCATGTTGATGCTGCAAAAACGTATGCCCGAAGCGCTGGAATGGTTCAACCAGGCCGTCGAGCGCAAGGTCGCGCCGTCCGAAGAGCGGATGGCCGAGTTCTATCTGAACGGCGAGCACCTCGCGAAGGACACCGACCGCGCATTGGCGCTGTACACCCGCGCCTGCGAACACGACTGGGCTTCGGCGTGCTCCAAGCTCGGTGAGCTGTACCTGATCGGCAGCCGTGTTCAACAAGATCCGGCTGCGGCGATCAAATGGCTGCACAAAGCCAATGCGATGGACTACGCCTGGTCCTTCTATTTTCTGGCAGAGGCGCAATTGCGCGGCCTGGGTACGCCCAAGGACGGCGCTGCGGCGGTCAAGTCCTACCGCAAGGCGGCTGAAGGCGGCATTGCGCCCGCCCAGCGTCAATTGGGTCTGGTGTACTCCGAAGGCGCGTTCGGTGAAGCGGCCGACCCCGAGGCGGCTTTCAATTGGTTCCTCAAGGCCGCGCGCCAGGGCGACGCCCAAGCCCAGAACAAGATCGGCTATGCCTACGCCACCGGGACCGGCACCGAGCGCAGCTATGAGCGCGCCGAACTCTGGTGGACCAAGGCCGCGGCCCAGGGTGATGAAGAATCCAAGCGCAATCTCGAAGTGCTGCACGAACGCATGAAGCGCTGAAAGGGGCCGACGATGAAGCTGTCATTTCTGCGTCTTCAAGACGCGCGAGCGTGCTTCGCCAGGCGGTCGCGGCTTCGCGCGGCACCGCTGCGCGGGCTCCAAGGTGCTGCGGCGCTGGTCTGCTTCGGCGTGTGCGCGTTCGCGGGCTCGGCCCGCGCCGACGACGAGGCCAAGCGCAACATCCGTCTGTATTACGAGGCACGCATCACTGCTGCGCGTCAGATGGAACGCTGGGAGGAACAGGACAAGAACGCCGCGCGCCTCGCGAAGTACGGGCTGACCGAAGAAGAAGCCGCCGGCACGAGTCCGGGCCTGAACACCGTCGGCATGCTCTCGGGCACGCTCGGCACCTGGCAGCAGCGCTTTGCAAGCCGGGCACCCGAACACATCCCGAGCTTCGAAGAAAAGGTGCAGATGGTCGAAGCGCGCGGGCGCCAGAACGATGTCGAAGCCCAGCGCGTGCTCGGCCAGATGTACTTCTTCGGCTTCAAGGTGCCGGTCGATCGGCCGCGCGGCATTTCATGGCTGGTGCGCGCGGCCGAAAACGACGACACCGACAGTCAGTTTCTGCTCGGCCTCATCTATCTGGAGGGCGAAGGCGTGCCGGTCGATTACGCGCGCGCCGCGCGCTGGCTCGGCGTGGTGGCAAACAAGGGCAACCGCGATGCGCAGTTCTACATGAGCGAACTCTGCCGCGGCGGCCTTGGCGTGCCGCAGGACGACGCCCTGGCCGTCGATTGGCTGCGCAAATCGGCCGAACAGAACGTGGCCATGGCCCAGCATCGGCTGGGGCTGCGCTATTACGTCGGCAAGTCGGTGCCGCAGGACGATGCCTTGGCTTTGTCATGGATGAAGAAGGCGGCCGAGCAAGGCTTTGCCATGGCCCAACACGGCGTGGCCAACATGTACGAGCTTCAGCGCGGCATGGCCGCCGATGCGCAGAACTATGTGCACGCCGTCGAATGGAAAACCAAGGCAGCCAAGCAAGGCTACGCGCCGGCGCAGGCCGACCTCGCCCAGTCTTACATCGACGGCATCGGCGTGCGGGCCGATCTCGATCTGGCCGAGTACTGGCTGGAAAAGGCCGCGGCCCAAGGCGATGCGCAAGCCACCGCCAAGCTCAAGGCCTTGCGGCGCTATCGCGAGCAGCAGGATCAGCGCTGAACACCGGCGCATCGCGGCGCCCGCCGCGCGATGCGCCGATGTGACGCATTCCACATCCGAGGCATCGCACGTCCCGATCCGGTGAGCC
Organism: uncultured Derxia sp.; assembly: GCA_963977835.1. Lineage (GTDB taxonomy): Bacteria > Pseudomonadota > Gammaproteobacteria > Burkholderiales > Burkholderiaceae_E > CAXBRX01. Next base: position 74 of record CAXBRX010000229.1, on the reverse strand, counting down.
GTTAGCGCGCGCAAACCTGCGTAAGGCGATGAAGGCCGTCGAGCGCAAGCCGTCGGCCGGTCCACAACCGCCTC
>CAXBRX010000228.1:0-5806 GCA_963977835.1 uncultured Derxia sp. | reverse complement strand
CAGCATCGGGATGTCCGCGCGCACCTCGCGGATCTTCTGCGCCAGTTCCAAGCCTGTCATGCCGGGCATCTCGCAGTCCGTCATCAGCATCGAGTAGTCGTGGGGAGCCGCGCGGAAACGCGCGAGCGCTTCATGACCGGAAGCGATGATCTCCACCGGCAGGCCCTCCAATCGGAAGAAGTGGCGCAGGAACGCGCGGATGGATTCGTTGTCATCCACCGCAAGGACGCGGGCGGGCGGAAGGTCGGCTCGAGGCGGGGTGTCTCAGACATTTACCCTCTCACAAGTTCTTTCTTCGGAGGGGTCCGCATCCGGCCACCAGAGAATTCCTGACGGTGCCAGGTCGGGCTGGGTAGGCGCTGTGCCGCGGTGCGCCATTTACCGCCCCGACAACTTGCTTTCTATCCCGGCGAACGCCTGCTCCAGGCTGGTGAGGTTTCCCCCGCGCTTGGGAATGGGAGCCAGCACTTGCCGCATGTAAACGAGGGCGTCCTCCAAGGAGGTGACGGAGCGCGGGAGCGTGGCCCCGGCGGCGTTGGCGTGGCCGGCGCCTGGGCGGGCAGACCAGTGTGGATCGCTGCCCAGGCCAGCTTGTTGTTATCCAGCACCGAATGCGCCTTCAGCGCGGCTCGATTGTCGCGGGGGGAAGGCCGGGGGTGCGCCGATTTTGCTTGCGAAGGAGAGGTGGGTACGAAGCGCGGGCCAGCCTTGGGTTGGCTGGCCCGCGCTTCGTGGGCCCCACCCGACTGGTCGTCCGCAGGACGACGCAAGCGTATGAGGCGCGCTCCCGGCCTTCCCCCCGCGACCCACATGAAGCACGACCAACGCGCAACGTGAGTGCTGGTCAGTGCCGAGTGCCGGCCTCAGGCCTTCAGCATCTGCACCAATTCGACCGCACTCCGCGCTCCCATCTTCGCAAAGATGTTGGCGCGATGAACCTCCACCGTGCGCATGGAAATGCCGAGATCGTCGGCGATGATCTTGTTGAGCTTGCCGGCGACGATGAGATCCATCACCTCGCGTTCGCGCGTGGTCAGGCTCGCGAGCCGGTCGCGGACCTGGTCTTTTGCCACGCGCGCTTCCATGCGTGCGCGCGATTCTGCGAGCGCTTCGACGATGCGGTCGACGAGACGGTTGTTGTTGAACGGCTTTTCGAAGAAATCGAAAGCGCCTTTCTTGAGCGACTCCACCGCCATCGGCACGTTGCCGTGGCCGGTCAGGAAGATGACGCGCATGTCGGGCGCGATGCCGGTGTTGCGCAGGTTGTCGAACAACTCGAGGCCCGACATCGCTTCCATGCGCACATCGAGCACCAGGCAGGCCGGCAGCGGCACCGGGTGCGTGCGGATGTGTTCGAGGAATTCTTCGGCGCTCGCAAAGGCGTTGGCGCTCAGATCGCGGCTCGCAAGCAGCCAGACCAGGGCGTCGCGGATCGCCTCTTCGTCGTCGATGATGTAGATGCTGCCGGATGCGCTCATGTGGGCAGTGTGAACCGGAAAGTGGCTCCGCCGCCAGGGGTTGGCTCAAACCACAAGCGCCCGCGGTGGAATTCGATGCTGGTGCGGCAGATGTTGAGGCCCATGCCCATGCCTTCTTCCTTGGTGGTGAAGAAGGGCGTGAACAGCTTGGCGGTGACGGCTTCGTCGAGGCCGCGGCCATGGTCGATGACGGCGACTTCGATGGTGTCTTGTTCGAGCCTCGCCTGCACTTGCAGCACCCGACGTTCGGGCACGAGGCCGGTCATGGCTTCGATGGCGTTGCGTGAGAGATTCAGCAGCACTTGTTCGATCATCACCCGTTCGGCCAGCACCGGCGGCAGCCCGGTGTCCACCTTGCATTCGACACGCACCTGCGCCTTGCGCGCCTGCAGCAGCATGAGCGGCAAGGTGGCGTTGACGATGTCGTGGATCGAAGTCAGTTCCTTGGCCGGTTCGCGTCGGCGCACGAAGTCATGGACGCTGCGGATGATCTGTCCGGCCCGTGTCGCTTGTTGCTGGATGCGTTCGAGGGCGGGGCGGATGCGCTCGTCGCGGGCGTCCATGAGGTTCATGCAGCCGGTGGTGTAGCTCGTGATGGCCGAGAGCGGCTGATTGAGTTCGTGCGAGAGCGTGGACGCCATTTCGCCCATGACGGCCAGGCGCGCGGTGGATTGCAGTTTTTCCTGTTGCTGGCGGTTGAGGTCTTCGATGCGCTTGAGATCGGTGACGTCGAGGATGGAACTCATCCAGCCGGTCTGTTGGCCGTGCATGTCGATCAGCGGCGCTTCGAAGATCAGCACGTTGATCAAATCGCCGTTGCGCCGCCGGAAGGCGGTTTCATAGCCTTGCCGCGTGACGGTGCCGGCGAGCACTTGCGCGAAGCGCTTTTGATAATCGTCGAAATGTTCTTTGTCCCAATAAGGCATGGGCGGCACCTGGCCGATCACTTCCTCGGGCGTGTAGCCGACGATCTTGCAGAACGCCGGATTGACGTAGGTGACGCGGCCGTTCATGTCGCGTGCGCGCAAGCCGGTTTCGAGCGAGTTTTCCATCGCTTTGCGAAACGACAATTCGGCCGACAAGCGCCGTTCGGCCGACAAGCGCCGACGCACGTCTTGCCAGAGCAGGCCGAGGCTTGCGAGCAAGGTGAGCGCGAGCAAGGCGACCGCGGTGGCGAGCAGATTGGGCAGCAGGTTGGGCGTGCCTTTGACCGAATCGGTCGCGAGCATGATGCTCACCCCGCGCAGATCGAGTGCCGATTGATGCCGGTAGATGCCGCGCGGTGGCGCGGCGCTATGGCGTGTGACGAGCGGCTCGCCGAAGGCATTGGTGATCGAGATTTCGTTGTCTTGCGCGAACCACCAGGGCACGAGCTCGTCGAGGATGCCTTGCATCGAATAGGTGGCGACGATGGCGCCGCCGCGTGCATCGACGGGCACCGCGAACAACAGGCGCGGCGCACCGCGGACTTCATCGGGCGCTTCTTCCACATAGGTCTCGCGGCCGAGTTCGAGCGCGAGCTGGGCCGCGCGTGCTTCGGCGCGCGAGACCTCGGCCGATTGTGGTGACGCCGCAATCGCTTCGACGCGGCCCGCGGGGTCGAGCCGGGCGATGCGCTCGATCTCGCGGTTGGCATTGACCGCGAATTGCGCCTTGGCGAGAAAGTCGCGCGCATCGGGCGCGTTGCGATGCAAGGCCAGGGCGGCCGCGCGCAAGGTTTCTTCATGGCGCGCGAGCTGGAATTCGATGCTTTGCTTGACCCACAGCGTGTCGGCGATCAGTTGCTCGTTGCGGTCGTCGCTTTCGCTGCGGTAGGTGAACCAGAGCAAGGCGGTGGTGGTCACCGCGAACAGCAGGATCGCGAATAAGGGTAACCACCAACGCCAGTTCCGCAGCCAGCGCGCGGTGCGTCGATCGCGGCGTTCCACGACGGGAGCAGGGGCGGTCTGATCAGGCATGACGCGGTGGCACGGACCTCGGGGGATTGTGGAAATCCGAAGTATTCGGGTGACAAAGTGCTTCAGATAATACGCTGCGCTCGATAAGGCGACGCGCCGGTCAGGCGTGAGGCTTGAATACCATCCGTGGTCAGGAGACAAACATCATGAAGCTGTTGCGTACCCTCGCGCTTTGCGCGGCATTGTCGTTCTCGGCCAGCGCATTTGCGCAGGCGCCCATCGTCATCAAGTTCAGCCATGTGGTCGCGGTGGATACGCCCAAGGGCCTCGCCGCCGAGTTCTTCAAGAAGCGCGCCGAAGAACTGACCAAAGGCCGCGTCAAGGTCGAGGTCTATCCGAACAGCCAGCTCTATAAAGACAAGGAAGAGATGGAAGCGCTGCAACTGGGCGCCGTGCAGATGCTCGCTCCTTCGCTGGCCAAGTTCGGCCCGCTGGGCGTGAAGGAATTCGAGGTCTTCGATCTGCCTTACATCTTCGACGACTACAACGAATTGCATAAGGTCACGCAAGGTCCGGTCGGCCAGCAATTGTTCGCCAAGCTCGAACCCAAGGGCATCAAGGGTCTCGCCTATTGGGACAACGGCTTCAAATCGTTCTCGGCCAATACGCCGATCAGGAAGCCCGAAGACCTCAAGGGCAAGAAGCTGCGCATCCAATCGTCCAAGGTGCTCGAAGAAGAAGTCCGCGCCTTGCAGGCGATCCCGCAGGTGATGGCCTTCTCGGAGGTGTATCAGGCGCTGCAGACCGGCGTCGTGGATGGCACCGAGAACCCGATCTCGAACTTCTATACCCAGAAGATGCATGAAGTGCAAAAGCATCTGTCGATCACCGAGCACGGCTATCTGGGCTACGCAGTCATCGTGAACAAGAAGTTCTGGGATGGTCTGCCCGCCGATGTGCGCGGCCAGCTCGACATCGCGATGAAGGAAGCGACCGTCTACGCGAACAAGATCGCGAAGGAACAAAACGACAAGGATCTCGAAGCGGTCCGCAAGTCGGGCAAGACCGAGATCTATATGCCCACCAAGGAAGAACGCGCCGCGTTCAAGAAGGCGCTCATGCCCGTGCACGCCAAGATGGAAAGCCGTATCGGCAAGGACGTGATCGACGCCGTCTACAAGGAAACCGGCTTCACGCGCTGAACGCGCAACTGAGTCCGGCCACCGCCGGGCGAGGCGCGGCGCCTGCGAGCGCCGCGCTGCCCCAGTTCTTCCATCGGGAGCATCGGGATGAAGATCCTCGATCATCTTGAGGAATGGTTCGTGACCTTCCTCATGGGCGCTGCCACGCTCATCATTTTCGTATCGGTCGTGCATCGCTACGCGGCCAGCTGGTCGATTCCGTACGTGCAGGACTGGCTGCTGACGCTCAACTTCAGTTGGGCGCAGGAGCTGTGCATCATCATGTTCGTCTGGATGGCGAAGTTCGGCGCCGCCTACGGCGTGCGCACCGGCATCCACGTCGGTGTCGATGTCCTCATCAATCGCATGCAGGACCGTTCGCGTCGCAAGTTCATCCTGTTCGGCCTGCTGGCCGGCGCAACCTTCACCGCCATCGTCGGCACGCTCGGGGCGCGCTTCATCTGGGAAAACGGCATGCACCATGCGGTGCTCGCGGCCTTCGGCGGCGATGTCGGCGACGTTCCGGAAGGGCCGACCACGCCCGACCTCGAATGGCCGACCTGGATCGTCTACAGCGCGGTGCCGCTCGGCTCGTATCTGATGTGCTTTCGCTTCCTGCAGGTGGCGGTGCAGTTCGTGCGCACCGGCGAATTGCCGCACCATGACCACGGCCATGTCGATGGCATCGAGGAAGAGAAGATGCCCGTCGATGTGAATCCCTACGGCATGGGCGACGAATTGCATCCGCACGATCTCAAGCATCCGCAGCTCGGCGCGGACGACGACAAGGGAGGCAAGCAATGAACGCCGCCATCATCTTCGGCATCCTGCTTGCGCTGATGCTGACCGGCATGCCGATCTCGATCTCGCTCGGCCTGACGGTGCTCACCTTCTTGTTCACCATGACCCAGGTGCCGCTCGAATCGGTGGCGCTCAAGTTGTTCACCGGCATCGAGAAGTTCGAGATCATGGCGATCCCGTTCTTCATCCTCGCCGGCAACTTCCTCACCCATGGCGGCGTGGCGCGGCGGATGATCAACTTCGCCACCGCCATGGTCGGGCATCTGCATGGCGGGCTCGGCTTGGGCGCTGTGATGGCCTGCGCGCTGTTCGCGGCCGTCTCGGGCTCGTCGCCGGCGACTGTGGTCGCCATCGGCTCGGTGATCCTGCCGGCGATGGTGGCGCAGGGGTTCCCGCCGCGGTTCGGCGCCGGCGTGGTGACGACGTCGGGGGCGCTGGGCATCCTGAT
>CAXBRX010000227.1:0-5851 GCA_963977835.1 uncultured Derxia sp. | reverse complement strand
GCAACTCGGCGGCGAGCATCTGCGCGTAATCCGCCGCGTGCGCCGGATCGCGCTGCGCGCAGGCACGCGGAAAAGCATCGATCTCAGCGCGCATCGCCACCATGTACTCGGCCGGCAAGGGGGCGCATTGCGCGCCCGCCGGGCATTGCTCGGTGGCCTGTGCGCAAACCGCCCAGGCGAGGCCCATCAACATCAACACACCGCGTTTCAACATCAGCACTCTTTCTGATCAACCGACGCGCCAGAACGGATTGTCCTGCACGCGAAAATCGCCGAACAAGGACCCGTAGGCCGAGCCGTCGGCCGCGCGCACGACGATGCGCTCATTGCCTGCGCGCACTGCGGCATGCAAACGCGCGACCGCATCCGAGCCGCCACCAAGGCCAAGCGCCGCGCGCAAAGTGTCACGCGCTTCATCGACCTCGGTTTCCTCGTCTTGCAGATCGAGTTCGAGCCGATCGGCCGCGTGCCGCATTTCATCGAGCCGGCCGCCATCGGAAAACTTCAGGATGCTTTGCCAGTACGGGTAATCGACCACCAGTTCGAGAAACTCCGCGAGGCTCGCCGCCACCACGCCGGCCTTGCCTTCCGAGTCGATGTAAAGGACCGAGCCATCGTCGATCAAGCCGAACATGCCGCCCGCGCCTTCGCGCGCAAAGGCCTGAGGCATCGGGCACCCTTCGACGGTGCAGCCATCGATGCTGCGCATCTGCGCGAACACGCCGAGGTCGAAATGCTCGGCGAGCAGGTCTTGCACCGTGGTGTCGGTGCGTAAATCGTCGAGAGTGATCGTCATGAGGTGTCGTCGCCGTGGTCGGCCCGCAAACAAACGGTTGAGCACATGCTACTGCGGGCGCGCACCGACCAGCCACAGATTGGAGACGAAATCGAACACCACGATGCGCCCGAAGAACGGTTCGAGACCGATCACCCCGGCCGTGCCTTGCGAATTGTTGTTGTTCGCGCCGGCGCAATAGGTGACGCGCGGCCGGTCGATGTCGACATTGCCGATGCGTAACGACATCGGTGCCCGGGCGGCCACGCAAGGCAGCATCCGGCCCCAGGCCGAGACCTCGAAATGCTGCACGTCGACATCGGTCAGGGCGGATTTTCCGGTCGCGCGCAACCAGTCGGCCTCGGAGGGCACGACCCATTCCAAGGCGGCGCTGCCGGTATCGAGGAGCGCGTAGCGCACGACCGCGTCGGGCCCGCGCAATTGCACCAACGGCACCCCGCCCTGTGCGCCGATACGCAGGTACACCATGATCTGGGCCTCGGGGTTGCCCGCCAGGGCACCGCCGGCCTGGTAGCGCACCGCCGGTGCCCGCGTGTCCACGGTGAGCGTGCCTTGGTCGAAGAAACCGCTGCCCAGCGTCCCGACAACCTCGGCGCCATCGCAATGCGACAAGCGCCGGTAAAACGCGAGGGTGGTGGCCATCTGCTTGCGGATGCCGGCAAACTCGACGCTCACATCGGGGCCGGGAGCGGACTCGGCGTCCGCGCGCCGGTCGTTCCAGTCGTGCCAGATCACCGCCGCATTGGCGCCGGTGTCCAACTGCATCGGGCAGACGAATCCGCCGATGTGCGCACGCACGCGCAAGGCTGCGCGCGGATGCTGCGCGCCATAGACCTCGCCCATACCCCAATCCGCCGATTCCTCGACGGACTGGCCGCACGCGGCGCACGCCCATGAGCCCAGCCAAATCGTCAGACCGAACCGGACCAGCATTTCGAACCGCGTTTTGCTCCCCACCGAACACTCCCGACCAAGCAATGGGCGGACATTCTCGGCGCGTCATGGTTGCGCCGACATCCCATCTTCCAGTTCACGATGCAGCGGGAATGCTGCGCTCGCACGCTTCCTGGCCACCGATGCAACCGAGCATCTTCAGGTAGATCCACCTAGCGAACCGCACCAGCGCCGGGCTCATCCCCACATCACACTGCAGAAATGAAAACCCTCTTGAATTGGGGGTCAATTTTTGCCGCAGTGCAACCGATAAGCTATCCGTGGTCGGGGGATTCGCGCCCGTGGCCGGATCGTTTCATCAACTGCCTGTTTTCGTCGCGAGGTTGTCATGCGCTGGCTGGTCTTGTTTGAGAATTCACCCGAGGTCCTGTGGGGCCGAGCCGAGCGTGGATCGGAGCATCTCGATTATTTGCAGCGCAATCGCCAGCAGATCGTGATTGCTTCCGGGCTGCACGGCACCAGCGACGGCGCGGTGTCGGGCGGGTTCTGGATCATGCAGGCCGACGACCGCAACACGGCCGTCGATCTGATCGAAAGCGACCCGTTCTACGTGCCCGAGCACCGGCATTACCGGCTGCATTCCTGGGAAGACGCCTTCAACGTCGACGCGCTCGCGACCTGAAACTCGCCGGGCGCGCCTGCGCGGCCTTCATTCCTGTTTGAGCATCGCCCCATAGAACGCGCTCGGCGGCTGGCCGAGCTCGCGCCGGAACATGGTCGCGAACGCGGTCGGGCTTTCATACCCCAGATCGAGCGCCACATCGAGCACGCGTCGCCCTTGCGCGAGTTGTTCGAGCGCGGCGGCCAGACGCGCCTGCCGGCGCCAGCGGCCAAACGACAAACCGGTTTCACGCACGAAACGCCGTTGCAGGGTGCGCGGGTCGATGCCCAGACGCTCGGCCCAGGCCTCGGCCGGGGTGTTGTCGGCCGGCTGGGCGCGCAAGCGCTCGCACAATTTGCGCAAATCGGCCGATTGCGGACGCGGCAGGGCGAGCGGCAGTTCGGGCAGGCTGCGCACTTCATCGAGCAACAGCCGCATCACGCGGCCAGCGCGGCTGTCGGGCGTGTAATCGAGGCCGATGTCCATCGCGGCCAGGATGAGCTCGCGCAGCAAGGGCGGGACCGCGAGCACGCGGCAATCGGTGGGCAGGCCCGCAAGCGCGTCGCCGCGCACATAGACCGTGCGCATGCGAACCGCCGTCACCATGCGCACCGTGTGCCAGGTGCCGATCGGCAGCCAGATGCCGCGCGTCGGCGGCACGATCCATTGCCCCTCGGCCGTGCTGACCACCATCACGCCTTCGACCGCATAGACGAGTTGCGCGGTCGGATGCCGATGGCGCGCCGAGACCTGGCCGGCGGGATAGTCGCGCGCCTTCGCGACCACCGGCGCCAGGCCGGCATCGAGATCATGCGGATCGCTCGGGCCGATGGCCTTGGCGTCGACGGGGTCTTGCCTCATTTGCAAAGCTCCATGCCCGATTGTCGCAGGACGGGCGCACGCCTGACCAGTAGTCTGTGCCCTCGCCATCGCATCGAAAGAAGTCTTGCATGAGTACCGTCGTCACCCCCGCGCCGGCCAGCCCCGCGGGCGATACCCGCTTCCGCGTGCTGGGCGCGATCAGCCTGTCGCACTTCCTGAACGACACGCTGCAATCGCTGATCGTCGCGATCTACCCGCTGCTCAAAGGCAATTACGCGCTGAGCTTCGCGCAGATCGGCCTCATCACCTTCACCTACCAAGTCACGGCCTCGTTGCTGCAGCCGCTCGTGGGGATGTATACCGACCGCCATCCGAAACCGTATTCGCTGGTCGCGGGCATGGGCTGCACGCTCACGGGGTTGCTGCTGCTTTCGCACGCGCAATCGTTCGCACTGATCCTCCTCGCCGCGGCGATCGTCGGCACCGGCTCGTCGATCTTCCATCCGGAATCGTCACGCGTGGCGCGCATGGCCTCGGGCGGGCGGCATGGGCTCGCGCAATCGATCTTTCAGGTCGGCGGCAATGCGGGCACGGCCTCGGGCCCGTTGCTGGCCGCGTTGGTGGTGCTGCCGTTCGGCCAGGGCAGCCTGGCCTGGTTCGCTTTCGTTGCGTTGTTCGCGATGTTCGTGCTCTGGAATGTCGGCCGCTGGTATGCGCAACAGCATCGCGCCACGCGCAAGGCTTCGACGGCCGTCGCGCCGTTGCCGCGCCGCCAGGTGGCGCTGGCGCTCGCGATGCTCATCCTCATCATGGTGCCCAAGTATTTCTACCTGGCGAGCATGAGCAACTACCTGACCTTCTACCTCATGCATCACTTCGGGCTCGGCGTGCAATCGGCGCAGTTCCATCTGTTCCTGTTCCTGGCCGCAGTCGCGGCGGGCACGGTGCTCGGCGGCCCGATCGGCGACCGCGTCGGGCGGCGCCGCGTGATCTTGTTTTCCATCCTCGGCGTGGCGCCGTTCGCGCTGATGCTGCCGTATGCCAACCTGTTCTGGACCGGCGCCTTGACGATGCTGATCGGCTTCATCCTGGCCTCGGCCTTCGGCGCCATCGTGGTCTATGCGCAGGAATTGCTGCCGGGCAAGGTCGGGCTCGTCGCGGGCATGTTCTACGGCTTCGCCTTCGGCCTCGGTGGCCTGGGCGCGGCGGTGCTCGGCGTGGTGGCCGACCATTACGGCATCGAGTTCGTCTATGCCTTGTGCGCCTGGCTGCCCTTGATCGGTGTGGTCGCGCTCAAGCTGCCCGACGTGGAAGGCGCGGCGCACAAACCTCAGCGCTAAAACCTCGGCGCGAAAACCGCATTGCCAAAACAAAAGGGCGACCCGATCGGGCCGCCCTTTTTTTGCGTTGGCGTGTGCTCAGAGCAGGATGTCGCGCCCGACCTGACGCAGATCGGTCTTGCCGCAAAACGCCATCGACAGATCGAGTTCGTTGCGGATGATCTCGAAGCATTTGGTGACGCCGGCTTCGCCCATGGCGCCGAGACCGTAAAGGAAAGGCCGGCCGATCAGCGTGCCCTTGGCGCCGAGCGCGACGGCCTTGAGCACGTCCTGCCCCGAGCGGATGCCGCCGTCCATCCAGACTTCGATACGCGAGCCGACCGCTTCCACGATGGGCGGCAGCGCTTCGATGGAACTCGGCGCGCCATCGAGCTGGCGGCCGCCATGGTTCGAGACGATCAGCGCATCGGCGCCGCTGTCGGCCGCGAGGCGCGCATCTTCCACATCGAGGATGCCCTTGAGAATGAGCTTGCCGCCCCAGCGCTTCTTGATCCATTCCACATCGGCCCAGCTCAGGCGCGGGTCGAATTGCTGCTGGGTCCATGACGACAAGGAACTCATGTCGTCCACATTCTTCACATGGCCGACGATGTTGCCGAACTGACGGCGCTTGGTGCCGAGCATGCCCAGGCACCAGCGCGGCTTGGTCGCGAGGTTGATGAGGTTGGCGAGCGTGGGCTTGGGCGGCGTGCTCAGGCCGTTCTTCAAATCCTTGTGGCGCTGGCCGAGGATCTGCAGATCGAGGGTGAGCATCAAGGCCGAGCATTTCGCGGCCTTGGCGCGATCGATGAGGCTTTCGATGAAGCTGCGGTCGCGCATCACATACAACTGGAACCAGAACGGCTTGCTGGTGTTGGCGGCCACGTCTTCGATCGAGCAGATGCTCATGGTCGAAAGCGTGAACGGCACGCCGAATTTTTCGGCCGCGCGCGCGGCGAGGATTTCGCCGTCGGCATGCTGCATGCCGGTGAGACCCGTGGGCGCGATCGCGACCGGCATCGCCACGTCTTCGCCGATCATCTGGCTGCGCACCGAACGGTGCTCGATGTCTTGCGCGACGCGCTGGCGCAGCTTGATCTTGGCGAAATCGGCCTGGTTGGCGCGGTAGGTCGATTCGGTCCAGGAACCGGAATCGGCGTAGTCGTAGAACATGCGCGGCACGCGCTTCTTGGCGAGGACCCTCAGGTCTTCGATGCTGGTGATGACGGTCATGGGCATTGCGGCTCGGAAACGATTGAGGTCGCAAGCCTGAGACGAAATTCGGCGCCGCGCAAGCGCACCGGCGCCGGCATCCCCTGTCCGGGTGCTCGACATCGGCCGGATTTTCCGCACAATCGG
>CAXBRX010000226.1:0-5880 GCA_963977835.1 uncultured Derxia sp. | reverse complement strand
TGCGCCAGCAATTCCGTCCAGGCTGGTCGGATTTCTGGCGGCGCTGGGTTCAGCTTGCCGGAGCGGCGCTGTTGGTCACCTTGGGCAGCGCCTGGATGTTTCCGCGCACCTTCATCTATTTCGGCGTGCTGCACCATCTGGCGCTGATGCTCATCGTCGCGCGCCTGATGCAGCCGCTGGGCCTATGGAATGCGGCAATCGGCGCGCTCGTCGTCGTGCTCGGCAATACCGTGGGCTTTGCCGCGATGAATCCGAAATGGATCAACTGGATCGGGCTGATCACGCAAAAGCCGTACACCGAAGATTACGTCCCGATCTTTCCGTGGTTCGGCGTGCTCTTGATCGGCATGGCGCTCGGGCAATTCTGGCGCGCGCGCCGATTCGCGGTGCCCGGCTTCGCGCGCCGCCTGCGCGCGGTGCTGCCCAGAGCGGTCGATCGCGGCCTGACCACGCTCGGGCGCTGGAGCCTCACCACCTACCTCGTGCACCAGCCCATCCTCATCGGCCTGCTGTGGCTGGCAACATAAAAACGGGACGCCGCAGCGTCCCGTCTTCAACGACCTTCAATGCCTGAGCTTCATTCGATGGCTTCGTACAAGGGCAGCGTCAGGAATTCGGTGAATTCCTCCTTGAGCGACATTTCTTCGAAGATCTTGGCGGCCTGATCGTAAGTCTTGCCATCGCCGACCACGGCTTTCACCTTGGCGAGTTCTTCGGGAATCATCTTGCGGACCATGTCGGCCGAGACCTTGCGGCCGTCTTCGAGCTTGCCCTTGGGCGAACGCACCCATTGCCAGACTTGCGAGCGGCTGATTTCGGCGGTGGCCGCATCTTCCATCAGGTTGTGGATGGGCACGCAGCCGTTGCCGGCGAGCCACGAACCCAGGTAATGGATGCCGACATTGATGTTGTAGCGCAGGCCGGCTTCGGTGATCGGGGTTTCGGGCTGGAAGTTCACCAGATCGGCCGCGGCCACTTGCACATCGTCGCGCTTCTTGTCGATCTGGTTGGCACGGTCGCCGAGCACCGCGACGAATTCCTTCATCGCCGCCTCGACCAAACCCGGGTGGGCCACCCAGCCGCCGTCGTAGCCGTCGGTCGCATCGCGCTTCTTGTCGTTGATGATGCCTTGCATCGCGACCGCGTTCTTCTCCGGATCGTTCTTGATCGGGATCAGCGCGCTCATGCCGCCGATCGCAGGCGCGTTGCGCTTGTGGCAAGTCTTGAGCAACAGCAGCGCATAGGCGCGCATGAAGGGCGAGGTCATCGTCACCTTGGGGCGGTCGGCCAGGCAGAAATCGCGGTCGACCTTGAACTTCTTGATGCACGAGAAGATGTAGTCCCAGCGGCCGGCGTTGAGGCCCGCGCTGTGCTCGCGCAGTTCGTACAGGATCTCGTCCATCTGGAACGCGGCGTTGATGGTCTCGATGAGCACCGTCGCCTTGATCGTGCCTTGCGGAATGCCGAGTTCGGTCTGCGTCATCACGAAGATGTCATTCCACAGGCGCGCTTCGAGATGGCTTTCCATCTTGGGCAGATAGAAGTACGGGCCGCTGCCGCGGTTGATGAGTTCGCGCGCGTTGTGGAACATGAACAGCGCGAAATCGAAGATGCCGCCGCTCACGCGCGCACCGTCGACCGTCACATGCTTTTCGTCGAGATGCCAGCCGCGCGGACGCACGACCAGCGTGGCGATCTTGTCATTGAGCTTGTAGCTCTTGCCGTTCTGCTCGAGCGCAATCGTCTTGCGCACGGCGTCGATCATGTTGATCTGGCCTTCGATCTGGTTGGTCCAGTTCGGCGTATTGCTGTCTTCGAAGTCGGTCATGTAGCTGTCCGCCCCCGAGTTCAGCGCATTGATGATCATCTTGCGCTCGACCGGGCCGGTGATTTCGACGCGACGGCATTGCAGATCGGCCGGGATCGGCGCGATGGTCCACGACCCTTCGCGGATCGCGCGGGTTTCGGGCAGAAAGTCGAGCTTCTTGCCGGCATCGAGTTCGGTGGCCAGCGCCTTGCGCGCGGCCAGCAATTCACGGCGACGCGGTTCGAAAGCGCGATGCAGCTTGGCCACCAGGGCCAGCGCCTCGTTGCTCAGGATGGTTTCGAAGCCGGGCTTGAGGGGTGCGTTGATCTGCACGCCGGTGGGAGTGTCGAAAGGCATGGTGTTTCCTTCAGGGCAGTTGCGAATTGGAAGAATCATCGGATGGGCCGCGCGATCCGCGCGCGCCCGAGTCGGTGGCTTGTGGCCCGTTCTGCAGCCCGCCCGGTTGCGCCGGCTGCAGCAATTCGGTGGCGAAGCGCACGACGTCGTCGAGCGTGCGGCCTTCGCGATGCGGGCGCACACCGAGCTCGTCGAGCATGAGGTGCCCCCGGTTGATCCAGAGGGTACGAAAACCGTACCAGGTGGCCGCACACGCGTCCCAGCCGTTGCTCGAGACGAACAACAGCGACTGCGCCGGGCAACCGAATGCGGCCGGCGCCAAGGCGTAGACCTCGGGCGCCGTCTTGTAACGCTTGACCGTGTCGGCCGACAGCACATGGTCGATCAAGCCTTGCAGGCCGGCCGCCGCGATCGCGCTCGCAAGCATCGGCGGATCGCCGTTGCTCAAGATCCCGATCGGAAGCCCGCGGCTGCGCAAGCGCTCGATTGCCGCGCGCACTTCCTCGAACGCCAACAGACGGTCGTAAGCGCCCATCAGCACCGCCTCACGCTCGGCATCGAGCACCGCGCCGCAACTCGCGCAGGCATGGCGCAAAGCATCGCGCGTGACCACCGAAAACGGCGCGTAGCGCTCGCTCAGGCTGCGCAGACGCGTGTAATCGAGCTGTGACACCCGCCATTGCCGCGCGATTTGCGCGCCTTTGCCGGGAAACAAGGACTCAGCCAAAGCCGCGACGCTGTAGACGTCGAACAAGGTGCCGTAAGCGTCGAACACGACGCCTCGCAAAGACACGTTGTTTTCGGAGTGGGCATGGGCTGGCATGGGTGAAGAATACCGCCCGAAATGCCTTGGAATACCACCCGATTGATCAGTTGATTCGTGACTTAAAGTAATCTAATCGCCTTGCTCATTTTCGTGCTCCGGCGTCATGGACAAACTCAAGCAGATGCAGACCTTCGTCGCCGTGGCGACGCGTGGTTCCTTGACCTCCGCCGCGACCGCGGAAGGCGTGGCCGCGGCGATCATCGGCCGGCGCATCGACGCGCTCGAAGCCCGTCTGGGCATCAAGCTCATGATCCGCACCACGCGGCGGCTTTCCTTGACGAAGGAAGGCGAGGCCTTTCTCGAAGACTGCCAGCGCATCCTCGCCGAGATCGACAGCGCCGAATCCGCGGTGGCTGCCGGCGGTGCACGCACGGCCGGGCATTTGCGCATCACTGCGCCGGCCGGGTTTGGCCGCCGCCATGTCGCGCCGCTGGTGCCGCGCTTTCTGGCCAGCCACCCCGACGTGACCTTGTCCTTGAACCTGTCCGACCGCGTGGTCGATCTGGTCAACGAAGGCTATGACTGCGCGATCCGCATCGGCGATCTGGTCGATTCGAATCTGGTCGGCGTGCGCCTGGCCGCGAATCGGCGTGTGGTGGTTGGCGCGCCTTCTTACCTCGCGCGTGCCGGTACACCGCGCACACCGGAAGATCTGAGCCGCCATCATTGCCTGGGCTTTGGTGCCAACACCCAGCAACGTGGCTGGCTGTTTCGCGCCGGCAAAGGCACGCGCGTCGTCCGCGTGCATGGCCGGGTCGATTGCAATGAAGCGTCGGTGCTGACGGAATGGGCGCTCGCCGGCCATGGTCTGGCCTGGCGCAGCCTGTGGGAAGTCGGTGAGCATCTGGCCAGCGGCGCCTTGGTCGAAGTGCTGGCCGACCATGCCGCGCCCGAAAACGGAATCTATGCGGTGGTCGCCCAACGCAAGCATCTGCCGGTGCGGGTGCGCACCTGGATCGACTTTCTGCGCTTCAGCTACTCGGCGCCCGACTTCTGGCGCGCCGCCGCCGAAGACTCACGCACGGCGATGGCCCGAGCCGGTGCCTAGATGCGCAACGGGCATTCGAGCTGGGCGACGAGCAGCTCGAGAATGTAGGCGTGCAAGACCAGTTCGAGTTCGGCCGGCAACTCGGCGAATTGGATGCCGTAATGCACGCCGTCGGTACGTTCGTCGGGCTTGCGCCGCACGATCTGCCCGTGGTGCTCAACCAGGGTGGAGCGGCCCGCGACGATGATCCGGAACGCCAGACGCACCTTGTCCTTGAGATCGGGGGCTTCGTAAGGCACGGCAATCTCGGCGCCACCGGTCGAGACATCCAGCACGAATCCATGCACCGAGCTGGTCGCGCTCGCATGCTCGATGTAGACCACACAAGGCAGCCGGCAATGCGCGCGACGCGCCGTGCGCACATGCTTGCGTTGTATGCGCGAAGGGTCGGGCCACGACAAATGAAGATACGGGAACGGTGCGAACTGCACCTTCACGATGGACGAGGTGAAGATCAGGACCGCCTCGCCGAACAAGCCTTGCAGACGGAAAGTCTGGCCTTCCTTCACGAAGATCAGCTTCCCTTCCTCGGTCGGCGCGGACACCAGGATCGTGTTGTCCGGATTGACCCCGAGCAGGCGCACCGAAAACTCCCGGGTTCCACCTTCGGGAATCATCTTCAAGGCCTGGATGCCGACGGCGTCGTCGGTCGCCGCACGCGCGACACGCGTGAGCGCATGGGACGCGGGCTCTGTAGCGGCGCCGGCAACGCTCGCCGGTTCCGGCCGCGGCGGTGCCGCCACCTGCACGCCCGGCGTCTGCCAGCGCGGGTTGTGATACAGGCCGCGGGTGCACAAAAGCTGGAGCTGCGCTTCGCTTTGGACGGTTTGCCCGGCCGCGAGCAGCAATTCGCCGCGCCGATCGAACACCGGATGCGACAACGGCCGCCCGACCATGAGGTCGGTCCTGGCCAACGGCAATAGCTCTTCACGCATCGCAAGCATCCCGGCCCCGTTCATTCGCGGCAGTCTCGCTTGGCTAACGGCCGGCCCCCACTGAACTTGAGGTTTGCCCGTGAAAAGACACGAGGGCTGCGTGACGAATTCGTCACGCAGCCCTCGCGCCAGGGGACCAAAGACCGCTTTACGCTTACGCGACCTTCTTGTCGAAGAATTGCTCGTCTTCGGTCGAACCCTTCAGCGCGGTCGTCGACGACTGGCCTTGCTGAATGGTCTGGGTCACGGCGTCGAAGTAGCCGGTGCCGACTTCGCGTTGATGCTTGACGGCGGTGAAGCCCTTTTCCGCCGCGGCGAATTCGGCTTCTTGCAGTTGCACAAACGCGGTCATCTGTTCACGCGCATAACCGTAGGCCAGGTTGAACATGCCGTAGTTGAGCGCATGGAAGCCGGCCAGGGTGATGAACTGGAACTTGTAGCCCATCGCACCGAGTTCCTTCTGGAACTTGGCGATGGTCGCGTCGTCGAGGTTCTTCTTCCAGTTGAACGACGGCGAGCAGTTGTAGGCCAGCATCTTGCCCGGGAACTTGGCATGGATCGCTTCGGCGAACGCCTTGGCATAGGCCAGATCGGGCTTGCCGGTTTCGCACCAGACCAGGTCGGCGTAAGGCGCATAGGCCAGACCGCGCGAGATCGCTTGTTGCAGACCGGGCTTGGTCTTGTAGAAGCCTTCGACCGTGCGCTCGCCGGTGCAGAACGGCTTGTCGTTGTCGTCGACGTCGCTGGTCAGCAGGTCGGCAGCTTCGGCATCGGTACGCGCCACCAGCACGGTCGGCGTGCCCATGACGTCGGCCGCCAAACGCGCGGCGATGAGCTTTTCCACCGCTTCGCGGGTCGGCACCAGCACCTTGCCGCCCATGTGGCCGCACTTCTTGACCGAGGCGAG
>CAXBRX010000225.1:0-5900 GCA_963977835.1 uncultured Derxia sp. | reverse complement strand
ATGTTGCGCAATCTGCTCGTGGCACCTGGCAACCGATGGTTCCACAAACTGAAATTGATAAAGCTCATACCGTTGTCGAACGAATGATGATTCGTTGGCGAGGCGAACCAGATCCACTTCACGTTCGTGCGATTGATGCCTACTTTGTCTCGGCAGCAGAACACGGCATGAACGCATCAACATTCACCGGACGTGTTATTGCCTCTACCGGCGCTGACGTTGCTGCTGCAATTTCAGGTGCAATCGGTGCGATGTCCGGTCCGCTTCACGGCGGCGCTCCACTTCGCGTATTGCACATGATTGAAGGGGTCGAAAAGAGCGGTGATGCTCGCAAGTACGTCAAAGATGTGATGGATCGTGGCGAGCGATTGATGGGATTTGGTCATCGGGTTTATCGCGCTGAAGGACGTCGCCAGCCTCGATCTGGTGCTCGGGCCGAACCAGGTCAGCCGCGAAAACGCCGCCTCGTCGGCGGGACGGTGCGTGTGCGGGAATGCCGGCTCCTGCCGCGCTTTGTGAATGACGTTGCCGCAGTTGAGGAACACGGTGGCTTTGAACAGGCCGTGCGCGATCAAGTGAAACACCGCGAGCGCGAACGCGCCCAGGTCGTGGTGCTCATCCTCGCAGGCATCATGGTGACTCCCTTGGTGATCGCGCGCACCGCCGGGCTCGATGCCGCGCAGACGCTGGAGGCGATCGGCTCGGCCGGCACACAGGCCGCGGGCTTGTGGGAATTTTTGCGCGACGCCGCCGATTCCAAGCAATTGCATACCGCGCATGCGGCGAGCGCGGGTCTCACCGCAGCCTGGCTCGCGCGCGACGGCTTCACCGGCGCCAAACAGATTCTCGAAGGCCGGCAAGGCATGGCGGCCGGCATGTCGAGCGACGCCGACCCGGCGCGGCTCGTCGATCGCCTCGGCACGCGCTGGGCCACGGCCGAAACCTCCTTCAAGTTTCATGCTTCGTGCCGCCATACGCATCCCGCGGCCGATGCGCTGTTGCAGGTGGTGACGACGCACGGCCTCGCGCCGGCCGACATCGCGCAGGTGACGACCCATGTGCATCAAGGCGCGATCGATGTGCTCGGCGCCGTCACCGATCCGGCCACCGTGCATCAATCGAAGTTCTCGATGGGCACGGTGCTCGCGCTGATCGCGCGTTTTCAGCGTGCGGGCCTGCAGGAATTCGAACAACATTTCCGTGCCGCCGAAACCGCGCGCCTGCGCGATCTGGTGACGATGGAACTCGATGCGGAAGTCGATGCCGCGTATCCGCAGCGCTGGATCGGCAAGGTGACGGTGCGCACCACCGACGGCCGGGTGCTGCATGGACGTGTCGACGAGCCCAAGGGCGATCCGGGCAATACGCTGTCGCGCGAAGAGATCACCGCCAAGGCGCTGCGCTTGGCCGAGTACAGCCAGGGCGCGAGCGCCGACGAAATGCGCGCTGCGATCGCGCGCGTCTGGAGCATCGCCGCCGCGCCGCGCGTGGGCGATCTGCTGGGAGCCGTGGCATGAGGCGCGAGCGCGGGCTACGCCGTGGGCCGGCGCATGGAGCATGCCGATGAGCGTCATCCGCGATGCGCGCAGTTTTTTGTTCGTTCCGGGCGACCGGCCCGAACGCTTTGGCAAGGCGCTCGCGAGCGGCGCGGATGCGGTCGTCATCGATCTCGAAGACGCGGTGGCCCCGGGCGCCAAAGCGCTCGCGCGTGCTGCGCTCGAAGCGGCCTGGCCGGGGCTTGTCGCCGGCGCTTCGTCCAACGCGGCGCGTCTGGTCGTGCGCATCAATGCGCCGGGCACGGACGAGTTCGATGCCGACCTCGCTTTGTGCGCGCGCCTCGTGCCCGCGGCGGTGCTGGTCGCCAAGGCCGAACAAGTCGGCGCCTTCCTCGATCTGCGCGCCCGCCTGGCGCCGGCCACCGCGGTGCTGGCCTTGATCGAAACCGCGCGCGGCCTGGCCGGTGCGCGCTCGCTCGCGATGAGCGGCATGGTCGATCGTCTGGCGCTCGGCCATATCGATCTGCAAGCCGATCTGGGCATGCGCTGCGGGCCCGATGAAGCCGAACTCATGCCCGCGCGCTTCGAACTCGTCATGGCTGCGCGCCTGGGCGATCTGCCGCCGCCGATCGACGGCGTGACCACCGACATTCGCGATGCCGCGCGTGTGCACGACGACGCTTTGCGCGCGCTGCGCATGGGCTATGGCGCAAAGCTGTGCATCCATCCCGAACAAATCGCGCCGGTGCATGCGGCGTTTGCGCCGAGCGTGGAAGAACTGGCGCAGGCGCGGCGGGTGCTCGATGCCGCACACGCCGCCGCGGGCGGCGCGATCCAACTCGACGGCCGCATGATCGATCGCCCCGTGGTCTTGCTGGCCGAGCGCATCGTGCGCCGCGCGGGCGCTGTTTAATTTCAACCCAAGAGCCCGCCGACGGGCCGCCATTTCAGGAGACATGTGATGAAGTCGTTCGTTGTTGCTTTGGTACTCACGCTGGCCTCGACGCTCGCGTTTGCGCAAGCCCCCATCGTCATCAAGTTCAGCCATGTGGTGGCGCCCGATACGCCCAAGGGCAAAGGCGCGCAGCGCTTCAAGGAGCTGGCCGAAGAACGCACCAAAGGCCGGGTCAAGGTCGAGATCTATCCGAACAGCCAGCTTTATAAAGACAAAGAAGAACTCGAAGCGCTGCAACTCGGCGCGGTGCAGATGCTCGCGCCTTCGGTGTCGAAATTCGGCCCGCTCGGCGTGAAGGAATTCGAGGTCTTCGATCTGCCCTACATCTTTCCCGACAAGGCGGTCCTCGCCCGCGTCACCGACGGGCCGATCGGCCAAGGGCTGTTCAAGAAGCTCGAGCCCAAAGGCATCGTCGGCCTCGCGTATTGGGACAACGGCTTCAAGGTCATGACCGACAACAAGCCTTTGCGCAACCCGGAGGATTTCAAGGGTCACAAGATGCGCATCCAGTCGTCCAAGGTGCTCGAAGCGCAAATGCGCGCCTTGGGTGCGATGCCGCAGGTGATGGCGTTCTCGGAGGTTTATCAGGCGCTGCAGACCGGCGTCGTCGACGGCACCGAGAACACGCCGTCCAACATCTATACGCAAAAGACCCACGAAGTGCAGAAATACCTGACGGTCTCGAACCATGGCTACATCGGGTATGCGGTGATCGTGAACGCCAAATTCTGGAACGGTCTGCCGCCCGACATCCGCAGCACGCTCGAAGGTGCGATGCGCGATGCGACCCGCTATGCGAATGCGGTCTCGCAGCAGGACAATGACAATGCGCTGGCGCAGATCAAGGCCTCGGGCAAGACCGAGATCATCACGCTCGACGACAAGCAACGCGCCGCCTGGCGTCGCGCGCTGTTGCCGGTGCACAAGGAAATGGAAGGCCGGGTCGGCAAGGATCTGATCGACGCGATCCACAAGGAAGGCGCGGCGCTCGGCTATCAATGACGCTATTCACAGGACGACGATGAACACCCCGGACCCGATCGAGCAGTTGCGCAAATTCTGGAACGAACGCTATTCGGCGCAGGACTATGCCTACGGCGAAGCGCCCAACGGCATTCTGGCCGAATCGCGTGCGCATCTGCCCGCGACCGGGCGTGCGTTGTGCCTGGCCGAAGGCGAAGGCCGCAATGCGGTCTGGCTTGCCGAACAAGGATTGCGCGTCACGGCGGTGGACATTGCCGAGCAAGGCATGGCCAAGGCGCGCGCCCTGGCCGAGCGGCGCGGTGTGCAGATCGAAACCCGGGTCTGCGATCTGCGCGAATTCGATCCGGGCGTCGGCGCCTGGGAGGTGATCGTCTCGGTCTTCGCCCATTTGCCGCCGCAGGTACGCGCCGAGGTGCATGCGCGTTGCGTGCAGGCGCTGGTGCCCGGCGGGGTGTTCGTCTACATCGGCTATGCGCCCGAGCAATTGGGCCGGGGCACGGGCGGGCCCAAGGAGGCGGCCTTGCTGCCTGACATCGCCGATATCGAAGCGGAGTTCGCCGGCCTGACCTGCGTGCATCGTGCGCACGGGCCGCGCCACATCAGTGAAGGGCATTTCCACACCGGCGACGGCTGGGTCAATGTATGGATAGGACGCAAACCATGATCGATCATCTCGACCATCTGGTGCTGACCACGACCGACCCCGAGGCCTGTCTCGATTTCTACACCCGCGTACTCGGCATGCAGCGCGAAACCTTCGGCGATGGGCGCACCGCGTTGCGCTTCGGAAACCAGAAGATCAACCTGCATGTGAAAGGCCGCGAATACGAACCCAAGGCGCATCTGCCGGTGCCGGGCGCGCTCGACCTTTGTTTCATCGCGAGCCTTCCGCTCGAGGCGGTGATCGCGCATCTGGAGCGCGCGGGCGTGACCATCCTCGAAGGTCCGGTGCTGCGCACCGGCGCGGTGAGCCGGCTGCGCTCGGTCTATGTGCGCGACCCTGACCTCAATCTGATCGAGATTTCCGAGCCGGTTGCGCCGGGCGGACACGACGCGCGTTGATCGTCGATCCGCCGGGCGCGGCCGGTGTGTGCCGCTCTGGCGTCAGCCCGAAATCAGCACCGGCACCGTCATGTGGCGCAGGATGTGCTGGGTGCCCGCGCCGCGGCTCACGAAGGGCAGCGAACTCGGCGCATGGCCGCCCATCACGATCAGGTCGGCCGAAAGGTCGGAGGCGCGGTTGAGCAGCATGTCCATCACGCCGATGTCTTCGACCACGAGCACGTCGGCCTTGGCCTTGATGCCATGCATTTCGAGGTGCCGGCCGACATGGGCGCACGAAGACTTGGCCAGGCCGTAATCGGCGTTGAGCGAGACCACGGTCGCTTCTTCGCAGCCTTCGATGAAGGGCAGCGCATCGTTGAGCGCATGCGCGGCTTCGCGCGAATCGTTCCAGGCGATCAGCGGGCGTTCGCCCAGCGTGACGATGTCGCCCGCATAAGGCACGACCAGGGTCGGCCGGCCGGTGCTTTGGACGATCTGCTCGGCGAGTTCGGGCGGCACCAGGGCCGGCTGACGTTCGTCGTACTGGCCGATGATGGCGAGATCGAAATAACGCGCAAAGCGCGGAATTTCGCGCAGCAGGTCGACATCGGCGCCATGGTCGATGTCATGCCATTCGACTTGCGGCAAGCCCTGGGTGGCTTGTTCGAATTGCGCGCGCACGGCTTTGACGGCCGCCACGTATTCGGGCGTGGGCCAATGCGAAAAGGCGCCGACCGGCTGCGAGCGCGCGCGCTGGCCGAAAGCGCCCACCAGGCGCGCGTTGTGCGCGCGGGCAAGTTTGATCGCCAATGCCAGACGCACCGCGGCACGCGGGCTCTGGTCCATGTGCACCATCAGATTTCGCAATTCCATGTACGGTTTCCTTCCTTCGCGCCGGGGAGGTGACAAGCGCAGCGACTATAACGGCTGGGACCTGTCGTCGGACCGCGCCAATTCGGTGCGCCAGATCCTGGAGCGGGAAGGGCTGCCCGGTTCGCACATCTTCGCCGTGACCGGCAAAGCCGACAGCCAACCGCTGTTTCCCGACGATCCGTCGATCGCCGCCAATCGCCGCGTGACCATCACGCTGATGCGCGAGAGCCCGGCGCTGCCGCGGCGGCGCTGTGTCGCGCTGCTCATGCGATACTCCATCGCGCCGCCTACACCCGCGGCGACACGGCCGCCCTGCTGATCGAGCGGGCCGACCGCGCAAGCGGCGGACGCGGCCGCGTGATCACGCGCACGGGACAACTGCCAGGATTCGACGGCCGCTGGACCTTGATGGCCAAGCACCGTGCCGGATCGCTCGAGGCCGCCGTGGCGGCCGCACGCACACGCAACCTCATGGTCAGCTTTGGTGTGTTGCTGCTGTTGAGCGTGTCGATTGGACTGATCCTGGTGTCGGCCAGGCGCGCGCAGGA
>CAXBRX010000224.1:0-5904 GCA_963977835.1 uncultured Derxia sp. | reverse complement strand
AAATGTCGGCGGTGTAAGGCGAAGGCATCATGACCGCGCGCACCCGGTCGGCGCCGATCGCATCGACCGCAATGGCCAGCGTCAAGGCCGAATCGATGCCGCCCGACAGGCCGATGATCGCGCCCGGAAAACCATTCTTGCCGAGGTAGTCGCGCACGCCTTGCACCAGCGCGCGATAGACCGCCTCCTCGCGTTCGAGCACCGGCGCCAGATGGCCGCGATGCATGTGCACACGCGCTTCGTCGCCGTGCCCGACCAGTTCGAACTCGACGAGTTCGATCGCTTCTTCGCAATGCGGCAGGCGCGCCTGTTCGATGCCGAACGCGTCGAGCGCGAACGAATCGCCATCGAATTGCAATTCATCCTGACCGCCGACCAGATTGGCGTAGACGATCGCCATCCCGGTTTCCTTGATGCGTTCGCGCACGATCTCGACGCGTTGCTGGCCTTTGTCGATGTGGTAAGGCGAGCCATTGGGCACCAGCAGCACCTGGGCGCCGGCACGGCGCGCCGCATCGGGCGCATAGGCGTACCAGATGTCTTCGCAAATGTTCAGCCCGAAGCGGATGCCCTTGACCTCGAACACGCAGGGCCGGCTGCTCGGCGCGAAATAACGCACCTCGTCGAAGACGTCGTAATTGGGCAGATCGTGCTTGCGGTAGGTATGGGCGATGCGCCCGTTGATCAGCACCGACGCGCAGTTGTAGCGTTGTTCGGGCGCCGGCGCGAGGGTTTCGAGCGACGGATGGCCGACCACCACATGCAGGTCGGGAAAACGCGCGAGTTCGGCGGCCAGGCGCGCCAACGCGGTCTCGGTGCGCGTATACAGCACCGGACGCAGCAACAAGTCTTCGGGCGGATAGCCGACCACCGACAGCTCGGGCGTGAGCACGATGTCGGCGCCTTGTGCGGCCGCGTTCTCGCACGCACGCACGATGCGGTCGACATTGCCGTCGAGATCGCCGACAGTGGAATTGATTTGCGCGATTGCTACTCTAACGATCATGACGACCCGGTCCGGTTACACAGGCTCGATCGATTATCGCACGCAGATTTGCACCGACCCGGCGACGATCGATGCGCAGGCTTGGGATGCTTTGGTGCGTGCGACCTGCCAGCGCCTGCATCCGGGCTTGCGGCATGCGTTCCTGCTCGCCTTGCACACGAGCGGCTGCGCGAGTGCCGACAGCGGATGGTCGCCCGCCTTCGTGTTGTTGTGGCGCGGCGCGCAACTCGTGGGCGCCGTGCCTTTGTACGGCAAGACGCATTCCTACGGCGAATATGTTTTCGACTGGGCCTGGGCCGATGCCTACGCACAGCATGGTCTCGCCTACTACCCGAAATGGCTGGCCGCGATTCCGTTCTCGCCCATCGGTGCGCCCAAGCTGCTCGCGCTCGACGACGCCGCGCACGCGGTGCTCGCGCAAGTGCTGGTGGACCATGCGCGCACCAGCGGCTGGTCGTCCTTGCATGTGTTGTTCGCGACCGAACCCGACATCGCACTGCTCACCGCTCAAGGCTGCATGGCGCGCAACGATGTGCAATTTCATTGGCGCAATCCGGGCTATGCCGATTTCGAGGCCTACCTTGCGAGCCTCAATGCCGAAAAGCGCCGCAAAGTGCGTGCCGAACGCCGCAAAGTCGCGCAAGCCGGTGTGCGCCTGCGCTGGGTGCTCGGCCATGAAGCGCAAACCGGCGAATGGGCCTTTGTCGAGCGTTGTTATCGCAACACCTATCGCGCCCACGGCGCCACGCCCTATCTGAACCATGCGTTCTTCACGCAACTCGCACGCACCATGGGCGAACAAGTACTGCTGGTGCTGGCCGAACGCGACGGTGAGCCGATCGCCGCCACCTTGAGCCTGTTCGATGAAACCACGCTTTACGGCCGGTACTGGGGCGCCATCGAGCCGGTCAGCGGCCTGCATTTCGAAGCCTGTTACTACACCCCGATCGAGTTCTGCATCGCGCGCGGCCTGCAAGTGTTCGAAGGCGGCGCACAAGGCGAACACAAGCTCGCGCGCGGTTTTGCGCCGGTGCGCACGACCAGCCTGCATTGGCTCGCCCATCCCGAGTTCGCCGAGGCGGTAGAGCGGTATTTGTCGCGCGAATCACAACATATCGCGTCGTATCTCGACGAATTACACGAGCATCTGCCGTTCCGCGCACACCACACTCGGTCGCCCGAAGTTCCCGAGTAAGTACGGACCCACCCGAAACACCGCTTATTTCACGCTTTTGCCCCGGCGTAGCCCCCTATAATCGGCGCCATGTCCAAGCTCGACGCCGAACCTCAAACCAATCCGCACCCGGAGCATGTCGGCCGGTTTCGGATCAAACGCCTGCTCGGCATGGGTTCGATGGGCGCGGTCTTCCTCGCCGAAGATCCGGTGATCCACCGTGAAGTCGCGATCAAGACCCTCAACGTCAACCTGACGGCGCAGGAAGCGCGCATGTTCGAGGAGACCTTCCTCAACGAAGCGCGGGCCGCCGGTCGCCTGAATCATCCGCACATCGTCACCGTGTACGACGCCGGCCGCATCGACGGCGTGTCGTACATCGCGATGGAATACCTCAAGGGTGTGGAGCTCAAAGAGCTCATCGCGCGCGGCGAAGAATTCACGATGAAGCAGGTCGCGGAAATCTTCATCCGCGTGGCCGACGCGCTGCAATACGCGCACGACAACGGCATCGTCCATCGCGACATCAAGCCGGCCAACATCTTCCTGACCGCGAAGACGAATCCCAAGGTGCTCGATTTCGGCATCGCCCAGGCGGCGACGTCGTTCTCGCAAAGCTTCATGCCGAATCCGTTCGGCAAGAATCTGGTCGGCACCCCGAATTACATGTCGCCCGAATTGCTGCTCGGCCAGCCGCTCGACGGCCGTTCCGACATCTTTTCGCTCGGCGTGGTGATGTACGAAGTGCTCACGCGCCAGGTGCCGTTTCGCGGCTCCACCTTCGAAGACCTGACGCGCGCGATCTGCACCGCGCACCCGACCCCGCCGCAGGACATCAACCCCGAAGTGCCGCTGCCGATCGCCAAGATCGTCGCCAAGGCGCTGGCCAAGAGCCCGGGCGAGCGCTACCAGAGCGCGCGCGAACTCGCCGACGATCTGCGCCGATATGTCGCCACCGTGCGCGTGCGGCAGATCATGTCGGCCACCGCGAGCGGTGCAGGCCCGGACATGCTCGAAGACGAAGCACCGTCGTCGCGCGTCGGCTGGTGGATCGGCGGTGCCGCCGTCATCGCCGCCTCGATCGGCATCGGCTGGTTCGCCTTGCACGGCCGGCTCGAAACGCCGGAACCGTCGGCCCCTGCCACGACCAACGCCGCCGCCCCCGCCGCTGGCGCCACGCCCGATGCGGCTACTGCCGCAACTCCGGTGCCGCCGCCTGCGCCGTCCTTGCCCACGGCCCCGCTGGCTGACCAGACCGTCGTTCCGGTGGTGGCCGGCAGCGCGGCCGCCAAGCCTGCAGCCAAGGCCGAAAAACCGCATGCGAACAAGCGCGAGGCCAAGAAGGCCCCCGCGCCTGCGCCCGAACCGGTGGCGCCGCCCGCCAACGGCAGCCTCGCGATCGCCGTGAGCCCCTGGGGCGAAGTCCTCGTCGACGGGTCGTCGCGCGGCATTTCGCCGCCGTTGTCGACATTGACGTTGCCGGCCGGTCGGCACACGATCGAGATCCGCAACGGCGATTTCGAGCCGATGCGCATGACGGTGGAAGTCAAACCGAACGAAACCACCCGGATACGCCACAAGTTCTGATGAAGAAACTGCTGATCGTCGCCTTGTTGGGTCTGACCGTAGCCTGTGCGCCGGTGGCGCCGGTCGCGGTGTCCGACCTCTCGAACATGCCGGCCGAACAAGCCTTGCTGGCCGGCATCCGCTTGTATGAAGACGCGCAATACGGCCCGGCCGAGCGCGAACTGCGCCGCGCGCTCGACCTGAAACTGCATGCGGACAAAGACATCGCGAACGCCAACAAGTACCTGGCGTTCATCTATTGCACTTCGGAACGGGTGCGTGAATGCGAATCGGCTTTCCGCGCCGCGCGCGCGGCTCAACCGGATTTCGCCCTCAGCAAATCGGAAGCCGGCCACCCGGTCTGGGGTCCGGTCTACAAGCAGGTGATGGGGCAGCGTTGAGCGGTGCCGCGCTGCGGGCCACACTCGGGCGGCCCGCAAACTCGTGCTGATCAGAAGTTCGGCTTGTTCGCCGCGGCCTTGTAGCGCTCGATGCCGTCAAGAATCTCTTGCTTGGCATCGTCGACGCCGCCCCAGCCCAGCACCTTCACCCACTTGTTGGCTTCGAGATCTTTGTAGTGCTCGAAGAAATGCTGGATCTGCTTGAGGCGGATCTGCGGCACGTCTTCCGGCGACTTCCAGTTCTGGAACAGCGGGCAGACCTTGGGGATGGGCACGGCCAACAACTTGGCATCGCCGCCGGCTTCGTCTTCCATCTTGAGGATGCCGACCGGGCGGCAGCGCACCACGACGCCCGCTACCAGCGGGAACGGGGTGTGGACCAACACATCGACCGGATCGCCGTCATCGGCGATGGTGTGCGGCACATACCCGTAATTGGCCGGGTAATGCATCGCGGTCATCATGAAACGGTCGACGAACAGCGCGCCCGATTCCTTGTCGACCTCGTACTTCACGGGGTCGGCATTCATCGGGATTTCGATGATGACGTTGAATTCTTCCGGCACTTTCGCGCCGGTGGGTACACGGTCGAAGCTCATGTTGTCTCCAGAATGTTGGTGGCGCTTTCGCGCTCGATCAGATGATGGAAGAATCGCATGCGATTCTAACATGCTGCATTGCAGCAGGCGCACCGAATTCACGTCCATCGTCCCTTGGAGACTTGCATGCCCAACCGCCTCGCCGACAAAGTCGCCCTCGTGCTCGCCGCCGGTTCCGGCTATGGCGAACACATCGCGCGCCGATTTGCGCAGGCCGGTTGCGCGGTCGCGGTGGCCGACGCGAACGAAACCTCGGGCAAGCGCGTGGTGCAGGCGATCAAGGCCGCCAACGGGCGCGCCGAATACCTGTACGGCGACCCGACCGACGCGGAGGAAATGCACGCCCTGGTCGCCGCCGGCATCGAAGCCTTCGGGCATTTCGACCTTTGCGTGAACGCCCATGCGAGCGCGCACCGCAACGGCGATCTGCTCGATCTGGGTGTCGAGTCCCCCGATGTCGGAATAGCTGATGTCGGGGACCTCTTCGAGGACGAGGTCTTCCACGTCCGGTTTCGGGATGCGTTCGTAGACGAATCCGCTACGAGAGTCGGCAATGACGCTGTCGCCGATCCTCAGCCGTGTTCCTTCTAGAGAGGTGGCCAGTCGATAAACGCGTTCTTCGTCGTTATGTCCCATGACGAGTAGGCGTTCGCCGTCGTCGAAAAGTTCACGCACGGTCACGATGTCGCCCGTGCGGAGGCACTTTTGGCAGGTGGTGGCGCGAGTGAACTCGAGCTTCACTTTGCCGAGAAAGTGGTCCTTCAACTGGTTCATGCCGGCCGGAGTGAACAAGACCGACGGGTCCCAGGTCGGTACGAGCACGTCGCTAGGTTTGCGCACGTGGCCCTTGGTCTCGAAAAAAGCCAGGTACTTCTCACGCAGTTCGTCGGTCTTCATGGCACTTCTTTGTCGGATTCACGGACACGTGGAACCAGTCAGCAATGACGCCGAGGACACCATGTAGCCCGAGCATTCCTGCTCGGCCCCAGCCCCTGAAAACCACCCGGGATTTCAAGGATGACGAGAAGTTCGTGCCCGGGCTAAGGCCCAGACTGCGACTTTTGTCACTCGCGTCAGCAATGGGCAGTTTATCGGCTTTTCGGGCAAGTTGCACGCCTGATCCCCGTGGGTTTCCCGCTGTCCGGGGACCACGGATCT
>CAXBRX010000223.1:0-5968 GCA_963977835.1 uncultured Derxia sp. | reverse complement strand
GGCGGGAGTCGCAGCGGGCACGGGCGCCTGAGCAGAGCCGGTCGGCACATCGCCGGTGCCGGGAGCGGCCACCGTCGGCGCCGGTGCGGCGGTCTGGGTCGCGGCTGGGCCGCCGAAGAACATCGGCGGCTTGCCGGTGTATTTCAGCCAGGCATCCCAAAGCAGGATCAGCGAAAGCGAAAAGACGATCCAAAGTATGGTGCGGCGGGTATCCATGCGGACTCGATCGTGAGTTGGTCGGGGTCGGCGCGTGCCAACTGCCCGGTTCAATGAAGGCTCGGCATTCTACTGGCTAAGCGTTAACTGTCTGAGGCTGGTGGTTGAGTCGGTGGCGCCGGATTCGGTTCCCGTGCAATCCAACGGCTGAAAAGTCTGGGCGGCTGCTCGGGGACAGGATCGAGCCCGCCCTCGCACCACGGATGACAGCGCCCGAGGCGGCGCGCGGCCAGATAGGTGCCGGCCAAGGCGCCGTGCCGGTCGATCGCCTCATACGCGTAATGCGAGCAGGTCGGATAGAACCGGCATTGGTTGCCGATCCAGGGGCTCAACAGGAATTGATAGGCGCGGATCAATCCGAGCAAAGGCCAGCGCAGCACCCGCCCAATGGCCCGAAAAAGAGAGCTTGCACTCACTTTTTATCCTCAGCAGCAGATACGCGGGCAAACAAGCCGTCGAGTTCAGAGCGCAAGCCGCGTTTGAAGGCGCTGGTTTGTTTGGCCACCTTGGCCGCGCGCCAATTGGCATTGAGCACGACCCGGCTGCGCACCACGTAATCGGCCGGCATCAGCCCGGTGCATGCACGCGCGCTTTCGCGCGCGAGGCGCTTGGCGAGGTTGCGCAAGACGGCCGTCGGCGCGGTGCGCTTGCTGATGGCAAGGCCCAAACGCGGCCCGGCCGTCCCGGCGGCATCGGCAAACAACTCGAAATGACGGCTCGCACCGACACGGCGCGCGCGCAAGACGCGTGCGAAATCGTCGCCCGACAACAGCCGGCCGACAACAGGCACTGGGGATGGGGCGCACGGCTCCGCTGGCGGCGGAGCGGCTGGGACAGAATCTGGCTGAGGCACCGCGACGGGAGGAACCGCCTGATTCACGGTCGATGCACTCAGACTAGGACGGCCGGCATGCAGCGCCGGCCATACCGCAGAGGATCAAAGACCCAGGCGCTTGCGACCACGCGCACGACGCGCATTGATGACCGCGCGGCCACCCTTGGTGCGCATACGCACGAGAAAGCCATGCGTGCGCTTGCGGCGAACGACGGAAGGTTGGTAGGTGCGTTTCATGTTGACCTCGGGATCCGGATGCGGGTTTGATGGGCCGCGACCGGCCCGCCTTTTCGAGAACCCGCGATTTGACCAGAAAAATCTTATGCCAGTCAAGGAGTTAGGGCGTGGCCATTCCCCCGAATTCAGGACAGACCCTGACCCTGGCCTGTGGATAACTTGGTCCCGTCAGGGTAGAATGATGCGTTCTCTGGCCGGGTCATCACACCGTGTTGATCTCGGCCATTTTTCATGTGCCGGCCGTGAGGGACGGATGCGGCGCATGAAAGCAAAAAACAGCCGGTTCACACCAATAACTCCAAATCAGCAGGACACCAGGGGTGGCCACTCAAACGTTCTGGCACGAATGCCTCAAGCGGTTGGAGAACGAACTCCCACCGCAACAATTCAAGACCTGGATCAAGCCGTTGACGCTGGTGTCGGTCGATGAAGGCGCACGCCGGGTGTCGATCGCGGCACCCAACCGCTTCAAACTCGACTGGACGCGCACCCAATTCGGTGGCCGGTTGGCTGCGCTCGCCAGCGAGTTGCTGGCCGGCCCGGCCCAGGTCGATTTCATCATCGCGGCCGGCGAAGCCAAGCCCGACGTCAAGCGCGGCAACGGCCATGGCGCCGCGCCTGCCGCTGCGCCCGAAGTACCCGAGCAGAACGATGACGACCTTCCGCTCGCCCAGGCCGAACTCGACGAACTCAAGCGCATCGACGCCCTGACCCGCCAGTTGGGCGCCAACAGCGAAACCAGCCCGGCGCATGAACGCTCGCGCCTGAATCCGGAACTGATTTTCGAAACCTTCGTGACCGGCAAGGCGAACCAGCTCGCCCGCGCCGCCGCGACCCAGGTGGCCGAAAACCCGGGCGTGTCGTACAACCCTTTGTTTTTGTATGGCAGCACGGGCCTGGGCAAGACCCATTTGATCCACGCCATCGGCAATGCGGTGCTCAAGGAGCATCCGACCGCGCGGGTGCGCTATGTGCACGCCAACCAGTACGCCAACGATGTGGTCAAGGCCTATCAGCGCAAAAGCTTCGACGAGTTCAAGGCGTATTACCACTCGCTCGACCTGCTGCTGATCGACGATATCCAGTTTCTGGCCAACAAGACCCGCACGCAGGAAGAATTCTTCTATGCGTTCGAGGCCCTGATCGCGGCCAAGAAGCAGATCATCATCACGAGCGATACCTACCCGAAGGAACTCGCCGATATCGAGGACCGCCTCAAATCGCGCTTCGAATCGGGGCTGACGGTCGCGATCGAGCCGCCCGAGCTCGAAATGCGGGTGGCGATTCTCATCAAAAAGGCCGAGCTCGAAGGCGCGGCCATGTCGGAAGAAGTCGCCTTCTTCATCGCCAAGCATCTGCGCTCGAATGTGCGCGAGCTCGAAGGCGCTTTGCGCAAGGTGCTCGCCTACGCGGCCTTCCATGGCAAGGAAATCACCGTCGAAGTGGCCAAGGACGCCTTGCGCGACCTGCTCGCGGTGCGCAGCGGCCAGATCACGGTCGAGAACATCCAGAAGACCGTGGCCGACTATTACAAGATCAAGGTGGCCGACATGTATTCGAAGCGCCGCCCGATCAACATTGCCAAGCCGCGCCAGATCGCGATGTATCTGGCCAAGGAACTCACACAGAAGTCTTTGCCCGAGATCGGCGAGCTGTTTGGCGGGCGCGACCACACCACCGTGCTGCATGCGGTGCGCAAGATCGGCGCCGACCGCCAGACCGACACCGAACTCAACCATGCGCTGCATGTGCTGGAGCAGACCCTCAAGTCATGAATATGTGCCTGAAAACCTGTGGACGACCACAGCGCCGATTGTGGACAAGCGAGCAAAACTTGCCCTCGGCCAAATCGATCCACATTCGCCCCCATGCAATCCGAGCGCTTGTCCCGGACTTTGCAAAGGGCACAAGTAATTGAGCCAAAAGATTTTTTGTCAGTTGTCCACAGAACGTGCGGTCGCTCATCAATAAGACTCAATGAAGGATAGGAACTTATGCAACTGGTACAGACCAACCGCGACACCCTCCTCCGGCCCCTGCAAATCGTCGGTGGCATCGTCGAACGTCGCCATACGCTGCCCATCCTTGCGAACATCCTGGTCAAGAAGGACGGCGCGGATGTGAGCTTCGTTTCCACTGACATCGAGATCCAGATCACGACCAAGGCCCCGATCGGCGCCGGCAAGGACGCCGCGCAGACGACCGTGGGCGCGCGCAAGCTGCTCGACATCCTGCGTGCCCTGCCCGATGCGCCGGTCAAGCTCGCGCTCAATGACAAAAAGCTCAGCGTCGAATCGGGCAAGTCGAAATTCAAGCTGCAGACCCTGGCCGCCGAAGACTTCCCGACCGTGGCCGCGCCCACGGCCTGGAACGCGCAACTGAGCCTCAAGCAAAAAGACCTCAAGCATCTGCTGGCGATGGTCCACTTTGCGATGGCCCAGCAAGACATCCGCTACTACCTCAACGGCCTGTTGCTGGTGGTGGACGGCGCCAAGGTGGTCGCGGTGGCCACCGACGGGCACCGGCTCGCGTATTGCGCGCTGAATGTGGACGGCAGCTTCCCCAAGACCGAAGTCATCATCCCGCGCAAGACCATCCTGGAATTGCAGCGCCTGCTCGGCGACGGCGAAGACCCGGTGCAGATCGACATTGCGCAAAACCAGATCCGTTTCACCTTCGGCGACATCGAACTCATCAGCAAGCTCGTCGAAGGCAAGTTCCCCGATTACACGCGCGTGATTCCGAACGGCTATAGCAAGCAGTTCGAGATTGCGCGGGTCGACCTGCAAGCCTCGCTGCAACGCGTGGCCATTCTGACCAGCGACAAATTCAAGGGCGTGCGCCTGGCGGTGAGCGACAACACCATTCGCATCACCTCGACCAACGCCGACCAGGAAGACGCGCAGGAAGAACTCGAAGTCGACTACACCGCCGAAGCGCTCGAAATCGGCTTCAACGTGAGCTATCTGCTCGACGTGCTCGCCAACCTCAAGTGCGAGAAGGTCCAGCTTTCGTTCGGCGACAGCAATTCTTCGGCCCTCATGACCCTGCCTGACGATGCCTCGTTCAAGTACGTCGTGATGCCGATGCGCATCTAATCCTCCGTAGCATCCGAGAACCACGCATGACCACAGCAAACAATCCGGCGAACGAATACGGCGCAAGCAGCATCCAGATCCTCGAAGGCCTCGAGGCGGTGCGCAAGCGCCCAGGCATGTACATCGGCGACACCTCCGATGGCACCGGCCTGCATCACCTCGTGTTCGAAGTCGTCGACAACTCGATCGATGAAGCGCTCGCGGGCTTTTGCGACGAGATCGTCGTCACCATCCATACCGACAATTCGATTTCCGTGACCGACAACGGCCGCGGCATTCCGACCGGCATCAAGTTCGACGACAAGCACGAGCCCAAGCGCAGCGCCGCCGAAATCGCGCTGACGGAATTGCACGCGGGCGGCAAGTTCAACCAGAACAGCTACAAGGTCTCGGGTGGCTTGCACGGCGTGGGTGTGTCGTGCGTGAACGCGCTCTCGAAATGGTTGCGCCTGGTGGTGCGGCAAAACGGCAAGGTGCATGCGCTCGAATTCAAGCGCGGCTTCGTGCAAGACCGCCTGGTGGAAACCCAGCAAGACGTCGAAGTGAGCCCGATGAAGGTGACGGGCGCGACCGAAAAGCGCGGCACCGAAGTGCACTTCCTGCCCGATGAAGAAATCTTCGACAACATCGACTTTCATTACGAAGTCTTGAGCAAGCGGCTGCGCGAGCTGTCCTTCCTCAACAACGGCGTGCGCATCAAGCTCGTCGATCAACGCAGCGGCAAGGAAGAAGACTTCGCGTTTGCCGGCGGCGTGAAAGGCTTTGTCGAATACATCAACAAGAACAAATCGGTGCTGCACCCGAATGTGTTCTACGCCACCGGCGACAAGCAGGCCGATGCCACCAATGGCCATGCCGGCCTCAACGTGGGCGTGGAAGTGGCCATGCAATGGAACGATGGCTACAACGAACAGGTGCTTTGCTACACCAACAACATTCCGCAGCGCGACGGCGGCACCCACCTCACGGGCCTGCGCGCCGCGATGACGCGGGTCATCAACAAGTACATCGAAGAAAACGAGCTGGCCAAGAAGGCCAAGGTCGAGACCACCGGCGACGACATGCGCGAAGGCCTGGCCTGCGTGCTGTCGGTGAAAGTGCCTGAGCCCAAGTTCAGCAGCCAGACCAAAGACAAGCTGGTTTCGAGCGAAGTGCGCATGCCGGTCGAAGAAGTGGTCGCCAAGGCGCTGACCGACTACCTGCTCGAACGCCCGAACGACGCCAAGATCATTTGCAGCAAGATCGTCGAAGCCGCGCGCGCCCGCGAGGCTGCGCGCAAGGCCCGCGAAATGACCCGCCGCAAAGGCGTGCTCGATGGCGCCGGCCTGCCCGGCAAGCTTGCCGATTGCCAGGAAAAAGACCCGTCCAAATGCGAGATCTACATCGTCGAGGGCGATTCCGCAGGCGGCTCGGCCAAACAAGGCCGCGACCGTAAATTCCAGGCTGTGCTGCCGTTGCGCGGCAAGGTGCTCAACGTCGAGCGCGCGCGCTTCGACAAACTCGTGAGCAGTGAACAGATCGCGACGCTCATCACGGCGCTGGGCACCGGCATCGGGACCGGCGGCAACAGCGACGATTTCAA
>CAXBRX010000222.1:0-6015 GCA_963977835.1 uncultured Derxia sp. | reverse complement strand
GTGACTGGAGTTCAGACGTGTGCTCTTCCGATCTCAAATCCCTCGGCTTGCCAGTCGATGTCACGCAAACTGCAAGCCCATTGCAGGGTTTCAAATTGTGGCCAGCGTTGCTCGACAAAAGGCCGGTCAAATCCGGCATTGTGCGCGATCACCACCGACACGCCTTGGAGCAAACGCACTACTTCGCCGTCGTCGATCCGTTGACCTTTCACCATCTCGTCGGTGATGTGGTGCACCTGGGTGCTGGCCGGCGGAATCGGTACGCCGGGGTCTTCCAGCTGATCGAAGCTCTCTACCAGCCGGTGCACCACGCCTGTGACGGGGTCGAACTCAAACAACAACATTCCCAGCTCGATGACCCGATCGGCCTCGCTGGACAACCCTGTGGTTTCGGTGTCCAAACTGATGCCTTTGGCCAATCGGCTGCCGGCGGCGGCAGGCTCAAACACCTCCCGGTTCTGGATTCGGCGCAGCACCCGGTAATCGGGGTGATCGTCGAGCACGCGGGCGCATTCTTCAGCGTTCATGGTCAGACCGCAGTCCTTTTCAATAACATGGGTATGCATTGTCCCATCACGATGACCAAAACGGCTCCGGCGGTGATGACCCAAGTGGTGCCCCAACTGGCGACCAAGCTGGCGGCGATCACCACCCCCAGCGATTGACCGGTGAACAAAGTGCCGGCAAAAAGCGACATGCAGGTGGCCCGCTGCGGGGGATGCATCTGGGTGGCCAACAGCTGCATGGTGTTGTGGAACATGAAAAAGCCAAAGCCGGAGATGAAACTCGCGAGCAAGGACCATTGCCACTGCTCAGCAAAGGCGATGACCAAAAAGGGCAAGCCGAACATGAGGGTGCCGATGACGATCATGCCGCGCTCGCCGAGGCGGCGTATGAAGGGGCGAGCCATCAGGGCATACGTCACCCCACCCAAGCCGTACATGGAGATGGCCAAACCGGCCAGGGTCAGGCTGATGCCATGCTTGTCATGCAGATGTGAAGCCCCCAAGGCCACGATGCCAAAGGCGCAGGCGCCTTCGAGCAGCACGGTGCTGAGCACCACCCGGGCCCGGGCTTGTTGCAGCACCGCCCAGACCTTGCGTGGATAAGACAACTCGGACGCCGCAGGGTGTGGCCCTTTGGGGGTCAATCGACTGGCTTTTTCGTGTCGTCGCATCAACAAGAAGCCAATGCCTAAGTAAAACACGCCCATCATCGCAAACGCCCAACGCCACCCCACGGTGTCGGCAAACAAGCCCCCGATGGCTTGTCCGCCAAAAATGCCCATGGTGGAGCCCATGCCCAAGCGGGCCAAGACCTCTTGGCGTTGTTCATAGTGCACGGAGTCGCCCACCCAGGCCATGGAAATGGGCACGATGGCGGCCGGGTGATAGGCTTGATCGAGCGGGCCCATCCGCGCGAGCAAGGTGTTCTTGTTGGCAATCTCATCGATCTTGTTGAGCGCGACCAGCCGGCCATGGCGCACGCCGCCGATGTATTTGCGCCAGATTTCGATGTCGCTCTTGGTCACGCCGGTGTCGGCCGCCAGGATGAACAGCACCGCGTCGGCGTTGGGAATCAGGTTGAGCGTGAGTTCGGGCTCGCTGCCGATGGCGTTGAGGCCCGGCGTATCGATGATGACCAGGCCTTGCTTGAGCAGCGGATGCGGGAAGTTGACCACCGCATGGCGCCAGCACGAAATCTCGACCGTGCCGTCGGCACTCATCTGGGCGTGTTGATCGGGGTCGTTTTCGTCGTACAGGCCGTAGCTGCGTGCAACGGCCGCCGGTACGCGCTTGGTTTCGGCCACGCGCGCAAACGCTTCCTGCATGTGCTCGGGCGAGCCGACATCGAGATCGATCGTCACCCAGCGCGAGCGGTCGCGTTTGAGATCGGTCGTCGATTCGTTGGTCGCGCGGGTCTCGATCGGCAACAGCCGCAGCGCGGGCGGTTCGTCGTCGTCATGGCGCAATTCGGTCGGGCACATCGTCGTGCGGCCGGCCGAGCTCGGCAAAATGCGTTGCTTGTAGCCCGCGAAGAAGATCGCGTTGATCAATTCCGACTTGCCGCGCGAAAACTCGGCGACGAAGGCGACGCTGAGTTTGTCGTGGGTCAGGCGCTCGCGCGTCTGCAACAGCCGGCCTTCGATGCCGACGTTCATCAGATCGTGCGCGCCGATCCAGTCGCGATAGCGCGCGATGGCGAGCGCAACCCCTGCGCGCCACGCGCCGAAATCCTGGAATTGACGATTGAAATGGCTCATGCCGGGGCCATAAATGACAGTCCGGCGATGGTACACCGGGCTTTAGTGCTGACAGTGCGGACAGTAGTAGGTTGAGCGCTGGCCATGACGCATTCCACGTATAGGCGTGCCGCAAACGCGACACGGACTGCCCGCGCGGTCGTAAACCTGGGCGCTGAGCTGGAAATGGCCGGGGTCGCCGTCGCTGCCGACGAAGTCGCGCAAAGTGCTGCCGCCTTGCTCGATGGCCTCGGCCAGGGTCGCGCGGATGGCGTCCACCAGACGCGCGCAGCGCTGAACCGACAGGCGGCCGGCCGCGCGCGACGGATGGATGCCGGCGCGGAACAAGGCTTCGGACGCATAGATGTTGCCCACGCCGACCACCACATCGCCCGACAGCAAAACGGTCTTGATCGCGCTGCGCCGCCCGCGCAAATGCGCGTGCAGATAGTG
The DNA here is from genome assembly GCA_963977835.1 of uncultured Derxia sp. Taxonomy (GTDB): domain Bacteria; phylum Pseudomonadota; class Gammaproteobacteria; order Burkholderiales; family Burkholderiaceae_E; genus CAXBRX01. Next base: position 3,320 of record CAXBRX010000222.1, on the reverse strand, counting down.
CGCATCGAAGGCCGGGTCGAACGGCTCGATGCCGAGTTTGGCGAGCAGCGGATGTGACGCGATCGGGCCATCCGTCTTCGGGTGCCAGACCACGGCACCGAAACGGCGCGGATCGGTCAGCCGCAACATGCGCCGCGTCTTGCCATGGCGCACGATCAGGTCGACATGGTCCCAAGGCCCCGGCCTCACCTCGGGTGCGAGCACCCGCAGACTGCCCGACATGCCCAGATGCACGATCAGCCAGCCGGCCTCCAGTTCGAGCAGCAGGTATTTGCCGCGCCGATCGACGTGTTGGATGGTCTGACCCGCCAAAAGCGCGGCCAGATCGGGCGGCATCGGCCAGCGCAGCGCCTTGCCCGACCAGCGCAAATCCATGACTTTCGCGTGGGTGAGTACCGGGGCGATGCCGCGGCGGGTGACTTCGACTTCGGGCAGTTCTGGCATCTCGGATCGGGCTCGGGGCGGGCAATGGTTACGAATGCGTCTAAGGCTGCGGTTGCTGCTGGGAGCGATTCTCCCTACCATCGCTGTGCCACGGCCGCCGTTGCGGCCGTGTGCATTTTCAGTTGATGGCACCCGCTCATGCGCATTCGATTCGATTGTAAAAGCCTGGCCCGCACCGCGATTGCGGCCGCATTGTTCGGCGCAGGGTTGCCCGCGTTCGCGCAGCCGCCTGCGGCGCCGCCCCCGGGCACGACCAAGACCGTCAAAGGCTTCAACCAGGGCGCGATGTTCCAGATCGTCATGGCCGAGATCGCCTTGCAGCGCGGCCAGCTCGGCGCGGCCTGGAGCACCTACATGGAAGTCGCGCGCAGCCTGCGCGACCCGCGCCTCGCGCAACGCGCGGTCGAAATCGCCTATGCGAGCCACGCGCTCGACCAGGCGATCGAATCGGCCAAGCTCTGGAACGAATTGCAAAGCGGCGACCGCGAGATCGAGAACACCCTGGTGTCCTTGTATGTCGAGGGCGGCCGGTTTCCCGATGCCGAACCCTTGATCGCCAAGCGCCTCGCGCAATCGTCCGAGGCCGGCGTGTTGTTCCAGGAAGTGCAGCGCCTGTATGCGCGCGCCAATGACAAATCCTCGGCGTTCGCCGCGCTCGACCGGTTGTCGCAGCCGTATTTGCGACATGCGGGCGTGCATCTGGCGCTCGCGCGCGGCGCCATCGCGGCCGGCCTCGACGAGCGCGCCTTGACCGAAGGTCGGGCCGCCATGACCATCGAGCCGGGGTCCGAAATTGCCGTGCTGACCACCGCACGCATCCTGGCGGGCAAGGCGCCCGGCGACGCGGCACGCCTGTTGCAGGACTTCATCGACCGCAATCCCAAGACGATCGAGGTGCGCGTCGCGCTCGGGCGCACCTTTGCCGCCCATGGCGAATACGGCGCGGCCCACGAGGCCTTGAGCGAAGCGCTGGTGGTCGATCCGAACAATCTGGAAGTCATGCTGTTGCGCGGCCTGGTGTCGGCGCAAGCGCACGACTACGCCAATGCCACGCACGAACTCAAGGCCTACCTCGACGTCGCAGCCAAGGCTGATGCACAAAACGACGGCGTCGACAGCGCCTTGTTCGGGCTCGCCGCGGTGGCCGAAGACCAGCATCAATACGACGAAGCCAATGCCTATCTCGACCGGGTGTCGGCGGGCGACCGCTACCTCGACGCCCAGACCCGCATCGCGCGCAATCTGGCGCGTTCGAACCGGATCGACGATGCGCGCACCTTGCTGCATGCGCTGCAGCCGCGCGATGAAGACGACGAACAGCAATTGGTGATGGCCGAGGCGCAAGCGCTGCGCGAGGCGCGCCAATACCGCGACGCCTTCGATGTATTGGCCGCCGGTCTCAAGACCTGGCCCGACGCGCCGTCCTTGCTCTACGACTACGCGCTCGCCGCCGAGAAGGTCGATCGCACCGATGTCATGGAAGCCACGCTGCGCCGGGTCATCGCGCTCAAGCCCGGCGAGGCCCAGGCCTACAACGCGCTCGGCTATTGGCTGGCCGATACGACCAACCGGCTCGACGAAGCCGAGACCCTGATCGAGAAGGCTTTGAGCCTCTCGCCTGACGATGCCTACATCATCGACAGCATGGGCTGGCTGCAATACCGGCGCGGGCGCAACGAACGCGCGATCGCCTTGCTCGAACGCGCCTACCGCATCAAGGCCGATCCCGAGATCGGCGCCCATCTGGGCGAGGTCTATTGGGTCAGCGGCAAGCGCGACAAGGCCGAGCTGGTCTGGCGCGCCGCGCACGATCGCGATCCCGAAAACGAAACCCTTGCGCAGACGCTCGCGCGCTATACGGTCAAGTTCTGATGCCGGTTTGGACGATGGCCCGGCGCGCGGCGCTGGTGTTCGCCCTGGGCGCGCTGACCGCCTGTGCGAGTCTGCCCACCGCCCCGCACGCCACGGCGTCCGATGCGGTGTTCAGCGCCGACGGCCGGTTGAGCGTGGTGGTGACCCAGCTCGACGGGCCGCCCAAATCGACCACCGGCAGTTTTTCCTGGGTCGAGCGCGATGGCCATAGCGAAATCGCGCTGTATTCGCCGCTCGGCGATACGGTCGCGCAAGTCGAGGTGCACGACGGCTATGCGACGCTGCGCACGCCCGACGGCAAGCTCGAATACGCGCCGACGCCCGAAGCGCTGATGGGGCGTGTGCTCGGCGTGGCCTTGCCGGTGGCGGGTCTGCGCGATTGGATGCGCGGCCGCACCCGGGCCGGGGTTGCGCAAGCGCCCACCGCTTTCGACGAAGACGGCTGGCATGTGAGTTATCCGCGCATGTCCGACGACGGCCGCATGCCCAAGACGGTACGGCTCGAACGCGGCGCGCCCGATGCGGTCGAGGTCCGCATCGTCATCGACACTTGGCAGGCAGCACCGGGCGATGCCCTGGCGGCCGGCCCGCGCGCCGCATGAGCGCAACGAATGCCGCCGCGACTGCGCGTTTGCGCGCCGCGGTGCGGATCACCGACGACGCCATGCAAGGCCTGCCGGCGCCGGCCAAGCTCAATCTGTTTTTGCATGTGGTCGGCCGGCGCGCCGACGGCCTGCATGAACTTCAGACCGTGTTCCGTTTCATCGATTTGTGCGACACCCTCGCGTTGCAATTGCGTGCCGACGGCCGGATCGAACGCGCGCACGGCATGGCGGGGCTCGATCCCGAGCAGGATTTGACGGTGCGCGCCGCGCGCGCGCTTCAGCAAGCGAGCGGATGCCGGCTCGGCGTGACGATCGCGGTGGAAAAGAACATTCCGGCTGGCGGCGGCCTGGGCGGCGGGTCGTCGGATGCGGCCACCGTCTTGCTGGCGCTCAACCGGC
>CAXBRX010000221.1:0-6020 GCA_963977835.1 uncultured Derxia sp. | reverse complement strand
CGATGTGCCCGAGCATGTGCAGGCCGCTTACCGCGAAGCCGCCAAGACCGCGCCGGCCGCGATCATCGGCCCGCTGACGCGGCCGGCGGTGCAGGCCATCGCCAGCGAAGTCGAGGTGCTGACACCGACCATCGCGCTCAACGCGGTCGATACGCCGGTGCCGCCCAATGTTTATCAATTCGCCTTGCAGATCGAGGTCGAGGCGCGCCAGGTGGCGCGGCTTGCGGTCTCCGATTTGCGTGCGCGCGATCCGAGCCGGCGTGCGACCGCCGTGGTCATCACGAGCAATGCGCCTTTGCAAAAGCGCGCCACCCAGGCCTTCATCGATGCCTATACCGCCGAGGGCGGTTCGGTGCTCGCGACCATCGACATCGGCGCCGAGCGCGGCAATGCCTTGCAAACGCGGCTGGCCGCGACCGCACCGGCCGAAGTGTTTCTCGCGATCGACGCGCCGCTGGCGAGCGCCGTGCGGCCTTATTTGCGCGATGTGGTCGTCTACGGCACTTCGCAACTCAACACCCGCGCCGAGCCTGGGCGCCTGATCGATCTCGAAGGCATTCATTTCGTCGACATGCCCTGGCTCGTGCAGCGCGACGCGCCCGCCGTCAGCCGGTTTGCACGCAGCGATGCGCTCGCCAAGTATTCGGCCGATCTCGAACGTCTTTACGCGATGGGCATCGACGCGTTTCGTATCGCGACCGATGCCGCCTCGGGGCGCTCGCCGATCGGGTTCGACGGTGTGACGGGCGTGCTGTTGCAAGACGGGCAACGCATCGAGCGGCGCGCCTTGCCGGCCGTCATCCGCGATGGCGAAGCGGTGCCCGACGGCCAATGAACGCGACCCGCGCGAGCATCGGCGCCGAGGCGGAACGCCGCGCGCGGAGTTGGCTCGAAGCGCAAGGGCTCGTTTTCGTCGTCGCCAACTGGCGCGCGCAATTCCACAAACAGGCCGGTGAACTCGACCTCGTCATGCGCGAGGGCGAGACACTGGTTTTCGTCGAAGTGCGCAAGCGTTCGCGCAGCGATTTCGGCGGCGCCGCCGCATCGGTCGATGGCTACAAGCAGCTCAAGCTCGTGCGTGCCGCGCGCGCGTTTCTCGCCTCGCAAGTGCGCGGTGCGCTGCCGCCGTGCCGGTTCGATGTGGTTGCCATCGAAGGCGAGCAGGTGCAATGGATACGCGACGCTTTCAGTGCCTGACAATCGCTTACATCGAACCCGGGTGCCGCGGCGGCGGGGCCGATGCGCCCACCTATAATCGGCAGCCATGAATTTGTCCGAACGCATCACGCGGCAGTTTCGCGACAGCATCGATGCCAAGAAGCGCGCGCACGAGTTGCTGGCTGACCCGATCGAGCGCGCGGTGGAATGCATGACCACCGCCTTGAGCAACGACCACAAAATCCTGGCCTGCGGCAATGGCGGATCGGCGGCCGACGCGCAGCATTTCGCGGCCGAGTTGCTCGGGCGTTTCGAGCGCGAACGCCCTGAGCTGGCCGCGATCTCGCTCGCCGCCGACAGTTCCGCCTTGACCGCGATCGCCAACGATTACGGTTATGCCGATGTGTTTTCCAAGCAGGTGCGCGGCCTGGGGCGGCCAGGCGACGTGCTGTTCGCGATCACCACTTCGGGCAATTCGGCCAATGTGCTGGCTGCTATCGAGGCCGCGCATGCGCGCGAGATGCAGGTGGTCGCCTTGACCGGCAAGGGCGGCGGCAAAATGAACGCCGCCTTGCGCGCAGCCGATGTTCACATCTGCGTGCCTGAAGACCGCACCGCGCGCATACAAGAAGTTCATCTGCTCGTTTTGCACTGTCTGTGCGACGGCATCGATTACAGCCTTCTCGGAGAATGAACATGAACAAGAAAATCTGGATCCTCGCTGCGGCCCTCGCCATGCCGGCGCTGCAAGGCTGCTTCCCCTTGCTCGCCACCGGCATGGTGGCCGGCGCTTTGTCGGTCACCGACCGGCGCACGACCGGCGCTCAGGTCGACGACCAGGCGATCGAATTGCGCGGCGCCAACCGCTTGCGCGAAAAATTCGGCGACCAGAACCTCGCGAGCCTCGTGAGCTACAACCGCCGTGTGCTGATCGTCGGCCAGGCCGCCAACCAGGAACTCAAGAGCCAGATTGAAGAGACCGTGCGCGGCCTGCCCAATGTGCGCGACGTGGTCAATGAACTCGAAGTGGCGGGCGGCGCGTCCTTCGGCACCCACAGCAACGACACCCTCATCACCACCAAGATCAAGGCCAGCCTCGTCAACCAGACCGAAGTGCCGGCGAATGCGATCAAGGTCGTCACCGAAAGCGGCACCGTCTACCTGATGGGCATCGTGAGCGAACGCGAAGGCGCGGCGGCAGCCACCCTCGCGGCCGGCGTCGAAGGGGTTTCCAAGGTGGTCAAGGTCTTCGAGTACATCTCGGAAGACGAGGTCAAGCGCTTGAACACCACGCCCGCCGCGGCGTCGAGCGGCCAACAACGTCCCTGATCTGAGCGCGCAACCCGGGGCGAGCGCCGCTTGGGCGCAGCCAGCCCCGTCGGTTGTCGCGTGCGCGCCGCATTCGCGCGCGCTGCCCTCTGTTTTCACGCCGAGACGGTATAGTGATCCGCGCCTGGGCCACGCCCGGCGCGTGCCCTGGGCACATCGATACTATCTTCGGCGGAGGTCGCGCATGACTGGTGGCTTGGTGGTGCTGTTCCTGATCCTCATCCTGCCCGTGTTTTGGGGCATCGGCGCCTACAACCGGCTGGTGGGCTTGCGCAACGGTTTCAAGAACGCGTTTGCGCAGATCGATGTTCAGCTCAAGCGGCGCTACGACCTCATTCCCAACCTGATCGAGACCGCGCGTGCCTACATGAAGCACGAGCGCGAAACGCTCGAAGCCGTGATCGCCGCACGCAACTCGGCGGCGAGCGCGCGGCAGGCCGCGGCAGCCAATCCGGCCGACATCGCGGCCATCACCCAGATGACGAATGCCGAAGGCGCATTGGCGGGCACGCTCACGCGCTTTTTTGCGCTGGCCGAGGCCTACCCCGACCTCAAAGCCAACCAGACCATGAATCAGCTCAGCGAAGAGCTGACCAGCACCGAGAACAAGGTGGCTTTCGCGCGGCAGGCATTCAACGATGCCGTGACGCAGTACAACACCGCCATCGAACAATTTCCGGCCAGTGTGATCGCGGGCATGTTCCAGTTTCGCGCCGGCGAAATGCTGACCGCGACCGAATCCGCTGAGGAACGCAAGGCGCCCAAGGTTTCGTTCTCCTGAGCGGCCGAGCGCCGCGGCAGGCCATGAACTTCTTCGAGCATCAGGAGCATGCGCGGCGCCAGACGCGCAAGTTGTTGTTCTTGTTCGCGCTCGCGGTGATCTCCATCGTGCTGGTGTTCAACCTGCTCGCCACCGTGGCCTGGGCGATGCTGGGGCATGGCGCGCGCCTGCCCAACTACTTTTATCCGACCAACACGCTGCTGGTGATCGCCTTCGTCGTCGGCGGGTCCATCCTCGAAACCTGGCGCTTGCGCGCGGGCGGCGACGAAGTCGCGCAAATGGTCGGCGCGCGTCTGTTGCTGCGCGAGACCGCCGATGCCTATGAACGCCGGCTGCTCAACATCGTCGAGGAAATGTCGATCGCCTCGGGCCTCGCGATGCCGCGTGTGTATCTGATGGACGGCGAACTCGGCATCAACGCTTTCGCGGCCGGGTATTCGCCCAACGAGGCGGTGGTCGCGGTGAGCAACGGCGCGTTGCGGCGTCTGAACCGCGATGAGCTGCAAGGCGTGGTCGCGCACGAATTCAGCCACATCCTCAATGGCGACATGCGGCTCAACATCCGCCTGATCGGCGTGGTCTACGGCTTGTTGCTGGTCGCGTCCTTCGGCGAAACCTTGATGTCGGGCATGCGCCATGCACCGAGCGATCGCCAAGGCGGCGCGGGCGTGCTGATCGGATTCGTCTGCGGCCTGGTGCTCTGGATCGTCGGCTACATCGGCGTGTTTTTCGGCCGGCTCATCAAGGCCGCGATCTCGCGCCAGCGCGAATTCCTCGCCGACGCGAGCGCAGTGCAATTCACGCGTAATCCCGATGGCATCGGCGGCGCTTTGCGCAAGATCGGTGGGCTCGCGCGCGAGTTGCAGCTCGGTTCGCGCGTCGAGCATCCCAAGGCCGAGGTGCTGTCGCATCTGTTCCTGGGTGCGGCGCGCGCATCGCTGGCCGAAGGCCTGCTCGCCACCCACCCGCCGCTCGACGAGCGCATCCGGCGCATCTACAACCGCGCCATGCCTTACGCCGAAGCGCCGCTGCCCGAGCCGACCATGTGGCCCGAGCCCGAGGAAGAGCCGCTGATTCCGTATGAACGCGTGACCGATTTCGCCGCCGCGCGCGAGGCCTACGGCAATGGTCTGTCGGATGCGCGCGCGGTGGTCGCGCCCGATGCGGCGATCAACGCGGTCGGCAAACCGCAATCGACCGAGACGAAATTTGCGCGGGCGCTCGCCAACGATGCCGCCCACCACCCGCTCATCGATGGCGTGCGCGATCCGATCGGCGCGCAAGCGGCGGTGCTGACCTTGTTGATCGAGCACGATCTGGAGGTTGCGCGGCGTCAGCGCCTGATCGTCGGCGATGGTCCGCTCGGCGCACGCATCGATGAATTCATGCCGGTCGTCGCACAGATGCGCAAGACTTTGCGCCTGCCCATCGTCGATCTGGCCATCCCGACGCTCAAACAACTCGATGCGGAGGCACGCGCCGAGTTTTTGAAACTGGTCGGCGAATTCATCCGCGCCGATGGCCGCGTGAGTTTGTCGGAGTTCGTTTTGCAGACCATCGTCGAGCGGCGCCTGAGCGCGGATGCGGCGCGCGCCGTGCCGGTGCGCTATGCCGAAATCACCGCATTGCGCGGCGATGTCGCGGTGATCGCTTCATTGGTGGCGCATACCTGCTCCGAGCATGCACAAGGACGTACCGCCGCCCAGCGCATGGAAGCCGCATCGGCCCAGGTGGCGGTCAGTCTGCCTTTGCTGCCGGCGGCCGCGGTGCGCGAGCGCGGCATCGAAGGCTCGCTCGACCGCCTCAATCAGCTCGCGCCTTTGCGCAAGCCGCTCGTGATCCGTGCTTTGGTGGTGGCCGCCATCGATGGCGAAGGGGTGTTGAGTCTGGTCGGCGCCGATTTGTTGCGGGCGGTCTGTGCCGCCATCGATGCGCCGATGCCGCCTCTGGTCGAGGCGGTCTATCTCGATCCGCGCTGAGCGCGGACGAGTCAGCTGCGGGTCTTGGCGGTGTCGGCCTCGGCCAGCGCGGCCGGCGTGCGCGGCGCGGTCACGGTGACCTTGGGCAGCATCGCCACGGCGACTTCACGCCGGGCTTCGACCACCACCTTGGGCAGGGTGACCACTTCGCGCTGGCCGGTGACGGTGACCTTGTCGAGCATCACGACCGGGACGGCTTGCGGCGCGGGTTGTTGCGTGAACAGGCCGAAGCTCAGTGCGCCCAGGGCGGCGGCAAAGACGGCGACATTGGCGATGGTATCGGTGCGGGTCATGGTGGGCTCCTTGGTTTTGCGTTCGACGCGTCCTGCGTCCATGGAGCCACTGTAGGCAAGCACCGCCCGGGTTACGACCGATCTGCGACGGATTGCAGGAAACCGCGGATGAATTGCGGCCGGGGCGGCTCGGCTGCGCGAATCGGTTTCAGCGCGGGCGGGGTTCGGGCCGGCCTGCGGCTACTCGCGCGGCCTCGAACCGGGCCAAGGTGGCGCGCCGCGCCGCGTCATGGTCGACCACCGGCCAGGGGTAATCGCGGCCGAGGCTGACGCCAGCGGCCGCCGCGCCGATCGGGTCGGCGCCGGGCGCATGGATCGCGCCGTCGTCCAGCGCGCTCAATTCGGGCAGCCAGCGCCGCAGGTATTTTCCTTCCGGGTCGAATTTTCGGCTCTGGCTGGTCGGATTGAAGATGCGGAAATAAGGCTGGGCGTCGCAACCCGTGCTCGCGCTCCATTGCCAGCCACCATTGTTCGAGGCCA
>CAXBRX010000220.1:0-6041 GCA_963977835.1 uncultured Derxia sp. | reverse complement strand
AGCCGCGCTGCGCTTTGAGCTGGTTCAACTCTTGCAGACGGCGCTGCAGTTCGGGCCGCAGGGCGGGGTTGCTGGCGGCATCCCGGTTGAGTGCCTCGATCGACTTGTGCATGTGCTTGATGCGTAGCGCGAGCTGGATCTGGCGGAACTCCTCGCCCGCGGCTTCCTCGGCGAAGTCCTGCGCGAGCTCGGTTACGGCGACGAAGAAATCCAGTCGATGATCGCTTCGCGCGTCACGCAGAGCGCCGCCTGACCATGGACTTTTCCTTCAGCGCCGACCAGAACGCGATTTGCGCCGCGATCGAAAAAATCTGTGCGCGCTTCGACGCAGCGTACTGGCTCGCGAAGGACACCGACGGCGGCTTTCCCGAAGATTTTCACGCGGCGTTTGCGCGGGACGGCTGGCTCGGCATTGCGATGCCGGAAGAATACGGCGGCGATTCGCCGTTCGTGCCGGTGTCGGCCAAGACCGGCCAAGGCGTCGACGAATTGCTCGAAAACGTCTTGCTGCAAGCCGAAGTGCTCGAACTCAAGTCGGTCAAGGATGCGCCGGCCAAGGGCCTCGTGATCGAAGCCCAGCTCGACAAGGGCCGCGGTCCGGTGGCCACCGTGCTGGTGCAATCGGGCACGCTCAAGCGCGGTGACGTAGTGCTCGCCGGCGCGGCGTTCGGCCGGGTGCGTGCGATGCTCGACGAGAACGGCAAGCCCATCCAGGCGGCCGGCCCGTCGATTCCGGTCGAGATCCAAGGCCTGTCGGAAGTGCCGAGCGCGGGCGAAGAAGTCATCGTGCTGGGCGACGAACGCAAGGCGCGCGAAGTCGCGTTGTTCCGCCAAGGCAAGTTCCGCGACGTCAAGCTGGCCAAGCAGCAAGCGGCCAAGCTCGAGAACATGTTCGAGCAGATGGGTGAAGGCGAAGCCAAGACGCTCGCGCTCATCGTCAAGGCCGACGTGCAAGGCTCGCAGGAAGCCCTCGTGCATTCGCTCACCAAGCTCTCCACCAGCGAAGTCAAGGTCGTGGTGGTGCACGGCGCGGTCGGCGGCATCACCGAATCCGACGTCAACCTCGCAGTCGCGTCCAAGGCAGTCATCATCGGGTTCAACACCCGGGCTGATCAGCAGGCGCGCAAACTGGCCGAGAGCAATGGCATCGACATCCGCTACTACAACATCATCTATGACGCAGTCGATGAGGTGAAGGCGGCGATGTCGGGCATGCTCGCGCCCGAGCGCAAGGAAGAAACCATCGGTCTGGTCGAGATCCGCCAGGTGTTCAAGGTCAGCAAGGTCGGCAACATCGCGGGCTGTATGGTCCTCGAAGGCACGGTGCGGCGTGGGGCGCAGGTGCGCCTGCTGCGCAACAACGTGGTCACCTGGACCGGCGAACTCGATTCGCTCAAGCGCTTCAAGGACGACGTGCGCGAAGTCAAGGAAGGCTTCGAGTGCGGTCTTTCGCTCAAGAACTACAACGACATCCAGGAAGGCGATCAGCTCGAAGTCTTCGAAATCAAGGAGGTCGCTCGCACGCTGTAATGCGGGCTGGCGCGTCGTTCATGAAGCATCATTCCGCACCCAACCGCACCACGCGCATCGCCGACCAGATCCAGCGCGATCTGGCCGAGCTGATCCCGCGCGAGGTGCGCGATGCGCGCGCGACGCTCGCGACCGTCACCGGCGTCGAGGTGACGCCCGATTATGCGCATGCGAAGGTGCATGTGAGCTCCTTGCTCGAAGACAAGGCCGGTGCCGTCGAAGCGCTCAACGAAGCGGCCGGCTATCTGCACAGCCTGTTGTACAAGCGTCTGCACATCCATACCGTTCCGCGCTTGCATTTCGTGGTCGATGAAAGCAGCGTCCGCGGGATCGACATGTCGCGCCTGATCGACCAAGCCAACGCCACGCGCGCGAAGGATTGAGCGGGTCGCGGTGATTTCAGGCATTTTGTTGCTCGACAAGCCCGCGGGCTGGTCGTCCAATCAGGCACTCGGCAAGGCCAAGCGACTCCTGGGCGAACGCAAGGCCGGGCATACCGGCACGCTCGACCCGTTTGCCACCGGTCTGCTGCCGTTGTTGTTCGGCGAAGCCACCAAGTTTTCGGCCGATTTGCTGGACGCCGACAAGGCTTACGAGGCGACCGCGCAATTGGGCGTGCGCACCAACACCGGGGATATCGAAGGCGAACCGGTCGAAGTGCGGGCGGTGTCGGTGACGCAGGCGCAACTCGACACTGCGATTTCATCGTTTCGCGGTGAAATCGCGCAGGTGCCGCCGATGCATTCGGCGCTCAAACGCGACGGGCAGCCTTTGTACGCCCTGGCGCGCAAGGGCATCGAGGTGGAGCGCGCACCGCGGCGCGTGACGATTCACGAATTGCGGGTTTTGGAATTCGCGGGCGACAAACTGCGGTTTTTCGTCCGTTGCAGCAAGGGCACTTATGTGCGTACGCTGGCAGAAGACATCGGCGCGGCCCTGGGCTGCGGCGCGCATCTGCTGGCTTTGCGCCGGGTGCAGGTCGGGAGTCTGGGCGTGGAAGACGCGCTCACGATCGAGGCGCTGGAAGGGCTCGATCCGCAGGCGCGCATTGCACGCCTGGCACCCGCCGACGCGCTGTTGCAAGGCTTGGCGCGGATCGATTTGGATGAGGCGTTGGCGGCACGTTTCGTGCAGGGCCAGCGTCTGAAATTGAATGTGAATACATCGGGCAGGGTGCGCGTTTACGGCGCGCAGCAACTGCTTGGCACCGCGGTGCTGGAACCGGACGGCCGGCTCCAACCGCAACGATTGATGGCTTACCGAGACTGACATGACCCAACGCAGCCTGCGCAACATCGCGATCATCGCGCACGTCGACCATGGCAAGACCACCCTGGTCGACCAACTCCTGCGCCAATCCGGCACCTTCCGCGAAAACGAGAAAGTGGCCGAACGCGTGATGGACAGCAACGACCTCGAAAAGGAACGCGGCATCACCATTCTGGCCAAGAATTGCGCGGTCGAATGGGAGGGCTACCACATCAACATCGTCGACACCCCGGGCCACGCGGACTTCGGCGGTGAAGTCGAGCGCGTGCTGTCGATGGTCGACGGCGTGCTGCTGCTCGTCGATGCGGTCGAAGGCCCGATGCCGCAGACGCGGTTCGTGACGCGCAAGGCGCTCGCGCTCGGCCTGAAGCCCATCGTGGTGGTCAACAAGATCGACCGCCCCGGTTCGCGCCCCGATTACGTCATCAACGCGACCTTCGATCTGTTCGACAAGCTCGGCGCGACCGAAGAACAGCTCGATTTCCCGATCGTCTACGCCTCGGCGCTCAACGGTTTCGCAGGCCTGCACGAAGACGTGCGCGACGGCGACATGAGCCCCTTGTTCCAGGCCATCATCGACAACGTGCCGGTGCGCAAGGACGATGCGACCGGCCCGCTGCAATTGCAGATCGTCTCGCTCGACTACAACAGCTATGTCGGCAAGATCGGCATCGGCCGGATCAACCGCGGCAAGCTGCGCGCGCTGCAGGACGTGATTCTGCTCAACGGGCCGGGCAGCACGCCGATCAAGGCGCGTGTGAACCAGGTGCTCAAGTTCCGCGGCCTTGAACGCGAGGTGGTACCCGAAGCCGAAGCCGGCGACATCGTGCTGATCAACGGCATCGAAGACGTATCGATCGGCTGCACGCTGTGCGCGCCCGATACGCCCGACGCGCTGCCCTTGCTCAAGGTCGATGAGCCCACGCTGACCATGAACTTCCAGGTCAATACCTCGCCTTTGGCCGGCCGTGAAGGCAAGTTCGTCACCAGCCGCCAGATCCGCGAACGCCTCGAGCGCGAACTCAAGTCGAACGTGGCCTTGCGTGTCGAGTTCACCGACGACAGCGATACCTTCATGGTCTCGGGCCGCGGCGAATTGCATCTGACCATCCTGCTCGAAAACATGCGCCGCGAAGGCTACGAACTCGCGGTCGGCAAGCCGCGCGTGGTGCTCAAGGAAGTCGACGGCGTGAAGTACGAGCCGTATGAACTGCTGACCGTCGATGTCGAAGACCAGCACCAGGGCGGCGTGATGGAAGCGCTCGGCCTGCGCAAGGGCGATCTGCAAGACATGCAGCCCGACGGCAAGGGACGTGTGCGCCTCGAATACCGGATTCCGGCGCGCGGCCTGATCGGCTTCCAGGGCGATTTCATGACCATGACGCGCGGCACCGGCCTCATGAGCCACATTTTCGACGATTACGCACCGGTCAAACCCGGCGAACTCGGCGAGCGTCGCAACGGCGTGCTGATCAGCCAGGACGATGGCGATGCCGTCGCCTATGCCTTGTGGAAGCTGCAGGAACGCGGCCGCATGTTCGTGTCGCCCGGCGAAGCCTTGTACGAAGGCATGATCATCGGCATCCATTCGCGCGACAACGATCTGGTGGTCAACCCGATCAAGGGCAAGCAACTGACCAACGTCCGTGCTTCCGGCACCGACGAAGCGGTGCGCCTGGTGCCGCCGATCACGCTGACGCTCGAATACGCGGTCGAGTTCATCGCCGACGACGAGTTGGTCGAGATCACGCCCAAGAACATCCGTCTGCGCAAGCGTCATCTGAAGGAACACGACCGCCGCAAGGCGCAGCGCGAAGCGGCCTGACCGCAGTGCTGTTCGCGGTTTTGCAATGACGACGTCCGAGACCGTCACCGTCGCCAACGCGCACCCGGCGGTCTCGCGCGCGCTGCATCGGCGCGCGATCGCCTTGATGGTGCTCGTCACGTTTTTGTGGAGCACCGCCGGGGTCGTCACACGGCATCTGGAATCCGCAGCCGGGCTCGAAGTCACCTTCTGGCGCAGCTTGTTCGCCGCGATCTTCGTTGCCGGCTATCTGCTGTTCGTTCGGCGCGATTTTCTCGGCGCCTTGCGCGCGTCAGGCACGGCGGGTCTGGTGTCCGGGCTGATGTGGTGCGCGATGTTCTCGTGCTTCATGCTGGCGCTGCTCAAGACCACGGTGGCCAACACGCTCGTCGTGCTCAGCGTTGCACCTTTGCTGACCGCCGTGCTCACCTGGGCGGTGCTGCGTGAACGCATCCAGGGCCGCACCTGGCTTGCGATCGCAGTCGCCTCGGGCGGCATCATCACCATGTTCGCCGGAGCCTTCGAGGCCGACGGCGGGCGCCACATCACCGGCATGTTGATCGCGTTCGCGGTCCCGATCGCGGCTGCGATCAATGTGGTGACGCTCAAGAAGATCGGTCACGGGGTCGATCTGGTCCCGGCCGTCTTCATCGGTGGTGTGTTGTCGGCGATGTTGATGCTGATCGCCATGGTCGCGAGCAGCTCGCTCGCATTGCGCGCGTCGACCCACGACATCATCCTGCTGGCCTTGCTCGGCTTCTTTCAGCTCGGCATTCCGTGCATGCTGATGGTGGTGGCGTCGCGGCGTTTGACCGCGCCCGAGCTTTCTTTGCTCGCGCTGCTCGAAGTGCTCCAAGGCCCGCTCTGGGCCTGGCTTTTCGCAGGCGAGACGCCGACCGCGGCCACCCTGGCAGGCGGCGCGGTCGTGCTCGGTGCGCTCGTCTTCAACGAGATCGCGGGCGGGAAGCCGCCGGCGATGCCGCCGGACCAAGCGGTCTCCCACTGAATCTGACCGGCAGCAAGGCTTTACGGCACTGTTAACAATTGCTTCTTGGCATGTGATGCGGGCGATTACAGGAAATTGCCTCCGTGTGCGCCGCCACCGCCAACCAGGGCGAGTTCTTCGTCGTCAATCAACTGCAGCGTCGCAAAGGCCTGCTGCAAGGTCTTTTGAGGTGCGTCCACCGTTGCATTGGAGACGATTTGGCACTCAATCGCGTTGATCTGTTCGAACATGGTCGCTGCTCCAGAAGGGATGGTGAGTGTTTCGTTCAAATGAAGTTGCCGCCGTGCGCTCCACCGCCGCCAATCAGGGCGAGTTCTGCGCTGTCCAAGAACTTCAACTCCTTGAATTCTTGGGAGTTTTGAGCCTTCAGCTCTTCCGCTTGCGTTGCTTCAACTTGCGTGTCGAATTGATCGAACATTTCATAATCTCCAA
>CAXBRX010000219.1:0-6045 GCA_963977835.1 uncultured Derxia sp. | reverse complement strand
CAATGGTGAGATGGAACTGTGGCGTGGTCTCGCTGCGCTGATGCTTGCGCCTGAGGTATACGCGCCGTTCAGGATGCTGGGTGTGCATTTTCATGCGGCCGCGGAGGGGCTCGAAGCATGGCGACAGCTCGAGTCAGTACTCGATGCCACTTCGCGCCCGCGGGGATCTACCGAGTTTCCTTCTGGACAAGTGACACTTGAATGGACACAACTCACAGTGCAATTGGGTGAGCGACAGATTTCCATTCCTGCTGGCAGTGCGCGACCTGGCGAAATTACGGCGCTGGTCGGACCGAGTGGATGTGGCAAAAGCACGCTGCTCGGCGTTGGCATTGGCAACTTTGTCCCGACAGAGGGATCGCTGACCTACCATGGCGAGGACACACCTGGAGTGGCTGCGACTGCGTTTGAGTCGGCATCTTTCGCACAAGCTGTTGCCTATGTCGCCCAATCACCGTGGCTTGGTGAAGGCTCGGTGTACGAGGTCGTGACCCGTGGCGTGAGTGATGTGAGCCGTGAGCGCGTGGCAGAGGTGTTGCAGCAACTTGAGCTGCCACTCTCGTTGGACGCGTCCATCAGCGACAGGTCCCAGGGGGTTTCGGTTGGCCAGCGTCGCCGGCTGGCCGTCGCGCGTCATCGCCACTCACAAGAACACCGGCAAGATCGTCTGGCAGACGAACGTACAGGACCAGGTCAACGTCGAACTCACCGCCGCGCCGCTCGTCATCGGCGACAAGGTGATCGTCGGCGCCTCGGGCGGCGATCAGGGCGTGCGCAACTGGGTCGCCTCGCTCGACCGGCCCGAGGTGCTGGACAAGTGCCTGGCCGAAGAGGTGCCGGCCGGCAAGGTGAACTCGATCGCCGACATCTTCGCCGACGAGCACATCCAGGCGCGCGGCAACCTGGCCCACGTGCCGGCCGGCGAGCGCGCAATGGTCTCGAGCGCGCGGCCGATCGGCCAGCTATGCGTGTCGCCCTGAAGCCCGAGCCAATCGAGCGCCGACAAAGGCTCGTGCACGCGCACCAGGGTTTCATTGCCGACCGTGATGTCGCCATGCACGAGCGCCAGATGCGCATTGCGGCTGGGCTTGTCGCGATAGACGACGAGTTTGAATTCGCCCCAGGGCGTGCGCGCGGTGCGGGTGCTCACGCGCTCGATCAAGGATTCGGTCTGCGAGCGGTATTGGATGAGATCGGCGATGGTGCCGATCTTGAGCCCATGGGTCTGCGCGAACTCGATGAGGTCGGGCAGGCGCGCCATGGTGCCGTCGTCCTTCATCACTTCGCAGATCACGCTTGCGGGTTCGAGGCCGGCCATTTCGGTCAGGTCGCAACCGGCTTCGGTATGCCCGGCGCGGATCAGCACGCCGCCGTCTTGCGCCATCACGGGGAAAATATGCCCAGGCTGGACGATGTCTTCGGGCCGGGCATTGCGTGCGATCGCGGCCAGCACGGTGCGCGCACGGTCGGCCGCGGAAATCCCGGTCGTCACGCCTTCGGCCGCTTCGATCGACGCGGTGAAATTGGTGCCGTGCTGGGCGCCGTTGTCTTCCACCATGGGCTTGAGGCCGATCTGCTCGCAACGCGCACGCGTGAGCGTCAGGCAAACGAGGCCGCGCGCGTACTTGGCCATGAAATTGATGGCCTCGGGCGTCACGAACTCGGCGGCCATCACCACATCGCCTTCGTTTTCGCGATCTTCTTCGTCGACCAGGATGACCATGCGGCCGGCCTTGAGTTCGGCGACGATCTCGGGCACCGACGCGATCTGGGCCGAGGCCGACGCATTGGCAGTAAGGACGGGCTTGAGCATGGAGTGCTCCGCGGGAAAGCTGAAAGGGGGCGGCTATTGTAGGCGTATTCGACCGCCCGCCGCGAACGTAGGCCCGGCCGACGTGCGGGCTCTAGGCGCCCGGGCGTTCCAGCGCGAGCATGCGCTCACAATAGCGTGCGATCAGATCGATTTCGAGATTCACGCGCTGACCCGGTTTGAAATGGCGCAGCGTGGTGACTTCGATGGTGTGCGGAATCAGATTGATCCAGAACCGGCAGGCGGTGCGCACGCCGTCCTGGGTCAAATCTTCGACACGGTTGACGGTCAAGGACACGCCATCGACCGTGACCGACCCTTTGTAGGCCAGGTATTTCGCCATCTCGGCCGGCGCATCGATGATCAGCACATAACTTTCGCCATGCTGATCGAAGGCGACGATCTGTCCGGTGCCGTCCACATGGCCGCTGACCAGATGCCCGTCGATGCGGTCGCCCAGGCGCATGCCTTTTTCAAGATTGACTTCGCCGAGGCGGTCGAGCCCGGCAGTCTTGGACAAGGATTCGGCCGAGACATCGATGCTGAAGCTGCGCGCCGTCTTGCCCGTCACCGTCATGCAGGCGCCGTTGATTGCGATCGAATCGCCGATGGCGACATCGTCGAGCCCGAGCGCGGGCGCTTCGATGGTCAGACGTTTGCCGAAGCCCAATTCTTCGGCGCGCACGATGGCGCCGGTCGCCTGGATGATGCCGGTGAACATGTCACTCCCCTCGATTTGAAAAATTCAGCGTTGCACGCGGGCCAGGATGCGCACATCGTCGCCGACGCGTTCGACGCTTTCGAGCGCGAACCGCCACCGGTCGTCGAGTGACTGCAAGGCCGGCAATTCCGCGATGCCGCGGCCCTGCCCGATCAGGCAGGGCGCCAAATAAGCGAGCACTTCGTCGACGCAATGCTCGCGCAACAACGAACCGTTGAGCTTTTCGCCCGCTTCGACATGGATCTCGTTGAGCTTGCGCGCACCGAGGTCTTTGAACAGCGCCGGCAGATCGACCTTGCCGCGCGCATTGGGCAATTCGACGATCTCGACACCGCGCGCGCGCAATTCGGCAGCCTTGGCCGCGTCGGGCTGGGCGCAATACACGAGCACGCCGGGTGCGGCATCAGCCGTCGGATTGAACAGCTTCGCTTCGAGCGGCACGTCGAGCCGCGAATCGACAAGCACCCGCAACGGCTGGCGCGGCGTGGCCACCAGACGCACATTCAATTGCGGATCATCGTCGCGCACGGTGCCGATGCCGGTGAGTACCGCGCAAGCGCGTGCGCGCCAGGCATGGCCATCGGCACGCGCGGCCTCGCCCGTGATCCATTGGCTTTCGCCGTTGGCGAGCGCCGTGCGGCCATCGAGGCTGGCCGCCACTTTGAGGCGCACCCAGGGCGTGCCGCGCGTCATGCGCGCGATGAAGCCCGGGTTGAGCGCCTCGGCTTCGCGTCGCAACAATCCGCAGCGCACTTCGATGCCGGCATGGCGCAAGGCCGCGAGGCCCGCGCCTGCCACCTGCGGGTTCGGATCTTCCATTGCCGCGATCACGCGGGCGACGCGCGCTTCGAGCAGCGCCGTCACACACGGCGGCGTGCGGCCGAAATGATTGCAAGGTTCGAGCGTGACATAGGCGGTGGTGCCGACCAGTCCATCGGCGCCAACATGCGCGCGTGCATCGGCCAGCGCCAGCACCTCGGCATGCGGCTCACCGGCGCGCTTGTGACTGCCTTCGCCGACGATGGCGCCATCACGCACGATCACGCAACCGACGCGCGGATTGGGGGTGGTCGTGAACAGGCCCTCTTGCGCGAGTTCGATCGCGCGGGCCATGAAGGCGTGGTCCTGGTCGGTGAACATGGCGCGTCGGACTCGGGAGTTCAACGCCGACGCGGGCGCGAAACTTCCTGGATCGCGTCCTTGAATTCGTCGACGTCTTCGAAATTGCGATACACGCTCGCAAACCGGATGTAGGCGATCTTGTCGAGGCGTTTGAGTTCGCGCATCACGAGTTCGCCCACGCGCTCGGTCGAGACTTCCTTGGCCGCGAGCGCAAGCAGTTTTTCTTCGATGCGCGCGATCGCTTCGTCGACCGCCGACGCGCTGACCGGGCGCTTGCGCAAGGCGAGCGTGAGGCTCGCCTTGAGCTTGTCGCGCGTGTATTCGACCCGGCTGCCGTCTTTCTTGACGACCACCGGCAATTGCAACTCGATGCGCTCGTAGGTGGTGAAGCGTTTGTCGCAGGCCGGGCAACGGCGACGGCGGCGGATCACCGCGCCGTCGTCGGCGACCCGCGTTTCGAGCACCGCGGTGTCATCGTGGCTGCAGAACGGACATTTCATGCGCCGGACTTTGCCAGAAGATGCGTGCGGATCGAAACGCGGCCCACGGTGGATCGCTTACGCGTAGACCGGGAACGCGTCGGTCAGCTTCTTGACCTCGGCGCGCACACGTTCGAGCGTCGCGGCGTCGTGCGGGTTCTCGAGCACGTCGGCGATCAGGTTCGCGGTCTTTTCGGCCTCGGCTTCCTTGAAGCCACGCGTGGTCATCGCGGGCGAACCGACGCGGATGCCCGAGGTGACGAAAGGCTTTTCCGGGTCGTTCGGGATCGCGTTCTTGTTGACCGTCAGATGCGCTTCGCCGAGCGCCTTTTCCGCGTCCTTGCCGGTGATCTTCTTGGCGCGCAAGTCAACGAGCATCACATGCGATTCGGTGCGGCCGCTGACGATGCGCAGGCCGCGCTTGGTGAGGGTCTCGGCCAGCACGCGCGCATTCGCAACCACTTGCTGCTGATAGGTCTTGAATTCGGGCTCGAGCGCTTCCTTGAACGCGACCGCCTTGCCGGCGATCACATGCATGAGCGGGCCGCCCTGGATGCCGGGGAAGATCGCGCTGTTGATCGCCTTGGCGTGTTGTTCCTTCATCAGGATCACGCCGCCGCGCGGGCCGCGCAGGCTTTTGTGGGTGGTGGTCGTCACCACATCGGCGAACGGCACCGGGTTCGGATAGACGCCCGCGGCCACGAGGCCGGCGTAATGCGCCATGTCGACCATGAAATACGCGCCGACGTCCTTGGCGACCTTGGCGAAACGCTCGAAATCGATGCGCAACGCATAGGCCGACGCGCCCGCGATGATGAGCTTGGGCTTGTGTTCATGCGCCAGGCGTTCCATCGCGTCGTAATCGATCTCTTCCTTGGCATCGAGGCCGTAGCTCACGACCTTGAACCATTTGCCGCTCATGTTGAGCGACATGCCATGGGTCAGGTGGCCGCCTTCGGCCAGGCTCATGCCCATGATGGTGTCGCCCGGGTTGAGCAGCGCGAAGAACACGCCCTGATTGGCTTGCGAGCCCGAATTGGGCTGCACATTGGCGGCTTCGGCGCCGAACAATTGCTTGACGCGGTCGATCGCGAGTTGTTCGACGACATCGACGAATTCGCAGCCGCCGTAATAGCGCTTGCCCGGATAGCCTTCGGCGTATTTGTTGGTCAGCACCGAGCCCTGGGCTTCCATAACCGCTTTCGAAACAATGTTCTCCGAAGCGATCAGCTCGATCTCGTGGCGCTGGCGACCCAGCTCCAGCTCAATCGCCTTGGCGAGTTCGGGATCGGACGTCGTGACGGAAGTGGTGAAGAAACCGGACTGGCTCATGGACTGCCCTCTGAATTGCTCTCGCGCGCGTGGCGCAAAATTCCCGGCTCTCCCGCGCCTGACGGCGAGGCCGGATGTTCTGGAACGTCAGCGAACCGCGTTTCGTCCTGTCGGAGACAGGCCCGGACGGCGTCCGGCGCGCGCAGCAACGAAACCGACGTGGCGCAACCGATTATCACCCCGGCCCGACGATGGGAAGGGCTTGGAGCGGCGCCGGTGAGCAGGATGGCGCCTTGTAGAGTTTGCGCAATCGCCGACAGTGCTTCAGGCTGTCGTGACAAAATATAGGGAAAGGCCGACTCCGGCCAGATGACATGGGTGACGTCCGCAGCGCCTCTGCGTTCGGGGCTGGTGGCGCGATTGGTCAGCGTCAGATAGCGATCGAGGATCGCGGGTCCGTTCTGCGGATTGAATTTGGCGTCTTGCGGCAGATTGGGCTGCATGAGCCGCAATTTAACGCCGGACACATAATCGGTGCGACCTGTTGCGAGACGCAGCGCGCCAAACAACGCCATCAGGCCAATCAGAATGATCGCGGTCCATAGCGCTGGATTGCCGTTGCGGCCGGGTGTGGGTGCGGA
>CAXBRX010000218.1:0-6086 GCA_963977835.1 uncultured Derxia sp. | reverse complement strand
TACCAAGAGCACGGTCAACGACGACTTGCGCACCGGTGCCGCGACCTATGCGGCGACCGGCGGCAAGCTCTTCCCCGATACGCCCGAATGGATGCTCGGCAACACCATCCAATACGCGGTCGGTCCGTTCACGGCCAATCTGCAAACCAAGTACACGGGGCGCCGTTACACCACGCTGGTCAATGATCAATACGTGGGCGGCTACACCCTCAGCGACCTGAACCTCGCTTATCAGTTCGGCAACTTCGGCATGATGAAGCACCCGATGGTGCGCGTGAATGTGAGCAATCTGTTCGACCGCAATTACGAAATGCTCAACATCGGCAGCGGCTCGAACATCGCGATCACGTCCACCGCCACCAGCCCGACGATCTATGTCGGCGCGCCGCGGTTTGCGAGCGTGAGCTTCCAGGCCGATTTCTGAACCAGGGGCAGGCATGAACTACGAGGCCTTGCATGAGGTCGTGTTGATCCTGATGGCCTGCGTGCTGGCGCTGGCGCTGGCCGTCATCATCGAGCGGCTGATTTATTACAGCTATGTCGAGCGCGCGCGGCGCCGTTTGCAGGCCTTGCCTGCCGACGCCGCGCAAGGCGCGGTCGAGACCGAACTCGGCCGCAACGACGGCCCGCATGCGCGGGTCTTGCGCGGGGTGCAGGCGCTGGCGCGCGACGCCAGCGCCGAGCGCGCCGATCTGCGCATCCAGGCGCTTTACCTCGCGCAGCAAGCGCAACTCAAGCGCCTGCTCTGGGTGGTCGATACGGCAATCACCTTGTCGCCTTTGCTCGGCTTGCTCGGCACCATCCTCGGCATCATCGATACCTTCACCGCGCTCGCGGCCCAGGGCGTGTCCGATCCGCAGGCGGTCAGCCGCGGCATCGGCACCGCGCTCGTGGCCACCGGCGCGGGGATCGGCATCGCGGTGTTCTGTTTGTTGTTCAACAACTTCTTCGCCGAATGCGTCGAGCGCATCAACGATCAGTTGAAAGTGCTGGCGTTGGAAGCTTCGGGCAAGGCCTGACTCAGTCGCTGCCCTCCGGCGCCTGCAAGATCTCGAGCGTGAGCCGGATGTGTTTTTCGAGCGCCGCGCAGGCCCGGCGCGCATCGCGTTCGATCGCGCATTCATAAATCTCGGTGTGCTCGGCATGCACATCGCGCGGCTGGGTGCGTGAAATGAGCGCGATGCGTCGATAGCGTTCCGATTGCCGATACAGAATGCCCAGCATGTAGCGCAGCCAGGGCGATTCATAGCCGGCGATCAAGGCCTCATGAAAATTGCGGTTCTGGGTTTCCCATTTGCGCACCTTGGGGCTCGCGCGATTGCCGAGCTTGTCTTCGATGCGGGTCAGATCGTCGAAGGCCGCGGTCAGCTCGGCCGCCCAGCGCGCGTCGCCATGCCGGATCGATCGGCGCAGCGCCTCGGTCTCGAGCAGGATGCGGGTGCGCGTCAGGTCGGCGAGGTCGGCCATTGAAATCGGCGCGACGCGAAAGCCGCGCTGCCCTTCGGCCACCACCAGCGCATCGGACAACAACAAGGCCAGTGCTTCGCGCAAAGTGCCGGCGCCGACTTCGTAGTTGTCCTTCAAATGTTCGACGCGTAATTTTTCGCCGGGCTGCAAGCGGCCTTCGACGATGTCGCGGCGCAATTGCAGATACGCGCCTTCGACGAGGGTGCGCGGCGGCGCGTCGTCTTCGGCAAAGGCGGTCGAGAAGCGTCGTGATGAGAGCATGGTTCACTCCTTGTCTTGCGCACACTCGGCGGTGTCTTGGTTGCGTTTCAAACGGTAGGTCAGTTGCGGGCGGGTCAGCCCGAGCAGGCGTGCCGCGCCGGCCAGATTGCCATCGGCCCGCGCCACGGCTTCGCGCAACAGCGCGGCCTCGATCACGTCCAGCGACAAGCCGCTGGCCATGATGGCTTCGCACAATTGACGTTGCGCGAGCGGTTCGCTGATTTCGAGCCGGCCGTTTTCACCGATGCCGCTTTCGGCGCTCGCGGGTTCGTCCAGATGCAAGGCCTGGTCGTCGAAGGCACCGGGGGTCGGGAACAGATGCACGAGCTTGATCTGTTCGTCTTGCGCCGCGAGGATCACGCCGCGCTCGATCATGTTTTCGAGCTCGCGCACATTGCCCGGCCATTGATAAGCCTTGAGTGCCTTGAGCGCCTTGTCGGTCAGGCCCACGACGCGTTTGCCGTGCATCGCGCCGAATTTCTTGATCATCGCTTCGACGAGCAAGGGCATGTCGGCCATGCGCTCGCGCAGCGGCGGAATGTGGATCGGATAGACATTGAGCCGATAGAACAGGTCGGAGCGGAAGCGCCCGGCCTTGACGGCCGCCTGCAGATCCACATTGGTGGCCGCGACGATGCGCACATTCACATGCCGCGTCTTGTGGTCGCCCAGGCGCTCGAACTCGCCTTCTTGCAGCACGCGCAACAGCTTGGCCTGCGCCGCGAGCGGCAATTCGCCGATCTCGTCGAGGAACAAGGTGCCGCCATCGGCGCGCTCGAACTTGCCCACGCGCGTGGCATTGGCGCCGGTGAAGGCGCCTTTCTCGACGCCGAACAATTCGGACTCGATGAGTTCATTGGGCAGCGCCGCGCAATTGACCGCGACGAAAGGCTGCTCGGCGCGCGCGCTCATGCGATGCAGCGAGCGCGCGAAGCGTTCTTTGCCGACCCCGGTCTCGCCTGTCAGCAGCACCGTCACCTGGGTGGCGGCGGCCTTGCTGACCAAGGCGAAGGCATTGCGGAATGCGGGCGAGACGCCGATCAGGTCTTCGATCTCATGCTTTTGTTCGAGCGATGAGCGCAGCACATTCACTTGCGAGCTGAGTTCGAGCAGGCGTGAGACCAATGAATCGGACTCGTAATACATCTTCTGTTCTTCGGCATCGGGCCATTCGTCGGCGGGCTTGCCGACGATGCGGCAATGCGAGAGGCCGCAGGCCGAGCACTCCACTTCCTTGAACAGGATGGAGCGCCCCATGAAGGCGGTGGTGTAGCCCGAGGCATAACCGATCAGCATCCAGCAGACCGGGTGGTCCTGCGGGCCGAACTCCTTGACATGCGCTTCGGCCTCCCAGGAGTTCTCCCAGACGAATTCACCGAAGAAGCGGCCGGTCGCGACATCCATGTCGAGGTGCACCGGGGAAACCCTGACCGAGCCTTCGAGCATGTGCAATTGCGGGCCGACCACGAAAGCATCGATGACGTTCTGCGTGCCGCGGATCTTCTTGGCGAGTTCGGCATCACGGGCGCCTGAGGCATAGCCCATGCGGGTGAGGATGCGCCGCGCGTGTTCCTGGCCGACCGAATGGATGAGCTCCTTGCGCAAGCCCGCGAGCGCGGCCGCATGCAGCAAGAGCATGCGGCTTTCGGCCAGCCAGATCGTGCCGTCCTCGGCCGAGAAGCGCACCAGCTTGCGCAGGTCGTTGCTCTGCGGGTATTTGATCTCCGACATGTCTCCTCCGACGGCCCGTCGAGCGGGCTCTGCATGCGGCCCACTATAGCAAAGGAATCTCGAGATTCGGTCAGGGGGCTGCGCGCGCGCCATGGTGCGGTGCGTCGTGATGATTTGATGCATCGGGCTCGCGGCGGCTTCATCAAATCATGAGTTTGCGCCCGCGCAACGCGGCGCAGCATCGGGCGGCATTCAAAAAATCTCGAGAAAAAACAAGCGTTCGAGCGTGTGGCACGGAATTTGAGTTAGAGCCTGGGTCGATTCAACAGGCTGATGCCATGCAACGCAGACCGTTCGATGTCCAAAAGAAGTTCGTGCGCGTGGTCGAGTTGCGGCCCGATGGCTTCGTCGAGTTCGAGTTTGCGGTGGGCGAGCCCGAGCTGTACGTCGAGATGGTGCTGCCGCCGACGGCCTTCGACGATTTTTGCGCTGCCAACCGCGTGACCTTTCTCGATGGCCCTACGCGCCTCGTGGTCGGTCAGGTCCAGGCCAACGACTGGAACTGGAGCCTGCGCGACGCGACCCACCAACGCTTCAAGCCCGCCTCCGATCACCCGGAGTAGGGCGGCAAGACCGGCATCCGCACATCCAATAGAAATCAAGAGGAGACAACACATGCAAATCGATTTACGGACGGTCAGCATCAAGCCCTTGCGGCAGACCTTCGATGCGGTCGCGGCGCACATCGGCGCCGACAAGCCCGCGTCGCGCTATCTCGAAGGCACGATCGGCATCCAGTCGGAAGACAACTTCCATTACCGCCCGCTTTGGGACCCTGACCACCAGATCTTCGATGCGTCGCGCACCGCGATCCGCATGAAGGATTGGTACCAGCTCAAGGACCCGCGCCAGTTGTATTACGGCACCTACACCATGGCCCGCGCGCGCATGCAGGAAACCGCCGAAAGCGATTTCACCTTCGTCGAAGAGCGCGGCCTGGCCGACACCTATGCCGCGCCTGCGAAGTCGCTCGCGCTCGCCACCTTGCTGCCGCTGCGCCATGTCGAATGGGCCGGCAACATGAACAACTCCTTCATCTGCGCCTACGGCTACGGCGTGGCCGTGACCCAGCCTTGCATGTATGCCGCGATGGACCACCTCGGCATGGCGCAATACCTGACGCGCCTGGGCCTGCTGCTCGACGATGCGCCCGCGCTCGATGCGGCCAAGGCCGATTGGCTCGGTGCCGCGCAATGGCAAGGCTTGCGCCGTTACGTCGAAGACAGCTTCGTGCTCAAGGATTGGTTCGAGTTGTTCGTCGCGCACAACTTCGTGCTCGACGCCCTCGTCTATCCGCTCGTCTATCAACACATCGACCGCAAGCTCGCCGAGCTTGGCGGGCCGGTGGTCTCGATGCTCACGCGCTTCCAGACCGAGTGGTATGCCGACCATGCCAAATGGGTCGACGCCACGATCAAGATCGCCGCCGCCGAATCGCCCGAGAACAAGGCCCAGTTGTCGGCCTGGTTCAAGGCCTGGCGTGCGCGCGCAACCGACGCCTTGGCGCCGATCGCGCAGCAAGCGCTCGGCGCCGATGCGCAGACGGCGATGAAGGCCGTGACCGATCAACTCGATGCGCGCGCGGCCAAGGCCGGGCTCGCGCTCTGAGGAGTGCCCAGATGTCGAATGTATTCATTGCTTTTCAGACCAACGACGAAAGCCGCTCGATCGTCGAAGCCATTCTGGCCGACAACCCGAACGCGGTGCTCAACGAACAGCCCGCGATGGTGAAGATCGACGTGCCCGAAGAAATGAGCATCAAGCGCGCTTCGATCGAAGAACGCCTGGGCCGTCCGTTCGATCTGCAGGAACTGCAATTGCACCTCATCACGCTGTCGGGCCATATCGACGAGACCGACGACGAATTCAACCTGAGCTGGAAGCACTAAGTCAGCGCACCAAAGCCAACGCGCGGCAGGAGACAACGCATGGACATGAACGTCAAGAAGAAGCTGGGCCTGAAGGAAAAGTACGGCCTGATGACCCGCGGTCTGGGCTGGGACACCACCTACCAGCCGATGGACAAAGTCTTCCCCTACGACAAGTTCGAGGGCATCAAGATCCACGACTGGGAAAAATGGGAAGACCCGTTCCGTCTGACGATGGACGCCTACTGGAAATACCAGGCCGAGAAGGAACGCAAGCTGTACGCGATCATCGACGCCTTCGCGCAGAACAACGGCCACCTCGGCGTGACCGATGCGCGCTACATCAATGCGCTGAAACTCTTTATTCAAGGCGTCACTCCGCTGGAGTATTACGCGCACCGTGGCTTCGCGCACGCGGGCCGTCAATTCACTGGTGCGGGCGCACGTGTCGCTGCACAGATGCAGGCCGTGGACGAGCTGCGCCATTTCCAGACCGAGACGCACGCGATCTCGCATTACAACAAGTACTACAACGGCATGCACAATGCGCCGCACTGGTTCGACAATGTCTGGTATCTGTCGGTACCCAAAAGCTTCTTCGAAGATGCGTATACCGGCGGTCCCTTTGAATTCCTGACTGCCGTCAGCTTCTCTTTCGAATACGTGCTGACCAATCTGCTGTTCGTGCCCTTCATGTCGGGCGCCGCGCACAATGGCGACCTGTCGACCGTGACCTTCGGCTTCTCTGCGCAGTCGGAC
>CAXBRX010000217.1:0-6093 GCA_963977835.1 uncultured Derxia sp. | reverse complement strand
AAATCGAATCGGGGTGGCTGACGGCCGACAGGCCCGCGACCTTCTCGGCGACCAGCTCTTCCGGAAGACCCCCCGGGGCCGCATCATCGTGGGCGCCACGGGGGTGGCCGTGGGCTGCATCCTCATGTGGATCACCCTGGGCCTTCCTGCGGGGAACCCCCTCCTGTTCGGCGCCTTCCTCGCCTGGTATTTCGCGACCCCGATCCGCATGTTGCGCGGTGCTTTCGACGAAGCCTCGCGCGGCAATTTGGCGCAGCGCATCGCCCCCTTGATCGGCACTCGGCGCGACGAGCTCGCCGACCTCGGCCGCCATTACGACCGCATGGCGGCGCAATTGGCCGCGCTGATGGATGGTCAGCGCCGTCTGCTGCACGACGTCTCGCATGAATTGCGCTCGCCGCTTGCACGTCTGCAGGCCGCCGTGGGCTTGGCGCGCCAGCAGCCCGAAAACACCGAAAGCAGTTTCGATCGCATCGAACGCGAGGCCGAGCGCATGAATGACCTGGTCGGCGAATTGCTGACCTTGTCGCGCCTGGAAGCCGGTGTGCAAGGCCCGCCCCCGGAAGCGTTCGACATCACCGAATTGACGGCCGCCGTGGTCGAAGACGCGCGCTTCGAGGCCTCGGCCCAAGGGCGTCAGGTCGCCTACACCGCTGAAGGTCCGGCCATCGTCAACGGCCAGGCCGAACTGCTGCACCGCGCGGTGGAAAACATCGTGCGCAATGCGCTGCGCCATACGCCCGAGCACAGCACGATCGAAGTCGAGGTGGTGCGCGAGGCGCAGCGGGTGCGCATCACGGTGCGCGATGCCGGCCCCGGCGTGCCGGCCGCGCGCGTGGGCGAAATCTTCGAGCCTTTCGTGCGCATGCCGGGCGCGCGCAGCGACGGGCACGGCCTCGGGCTTGCCATTGCGCGCCGGGTGGTCGAAAGCGCGGGCGGCAGCATCAGCGCGCGCAATCGCGCCGAAGGCGGGTTGGCGGTCGAGATCGTGCTGCCTTTGGCCGGCGACGACACGCCGTTGGCCTGAGCGCGGATGCTATAACCGGCGGGTCTCGATCTTCGAGCGGCACCGGCCTTGCGTTTTGCAGCCCCGCGTGACGCCCTTCGCGCCATGTTCCACGAATTGTTCGCGCTGACCGCGCCCTTGTTCCTGCTGGTGTTTCTCGGCTATGCGATCGCGCATTGGGGCCGTTGGCCAGACACCGCGACCGACGCCCTGACCCGCTTCGTGTTCTCGGTCGCGCTGCCGATGCTGTTGTTCAAGCTCATGTCGGGCTTTCGCAGCCTGCCTGCCACCGACAGCCGCTTGCTGGTCGCTTACTTCGGCGGTTGCCTGATCGTCTTCGCCTGCGGGCGCCTCGTGGCCTGGCTGCTGTTTCGCATGGACGGCGTGTCGCAATCGGTGTTCGCGCT
Organism: uncultured Derxia sp.; assembly: GCA_963977835.1. Classification (GTDB taxonomy): domain Bacteria; phylum Pseudomonadota; class Gammaproteobacteria; order Burkholderiales; family Burkholderiaceae_E; genus CAXBRX01. The sequence continues at coordinate 4,680 of CAXBRX010000217.1, read as the reverse complement.
CGGCGGCGTGTTTTCCAACAATGTCCTGCTCGGCATTCCGCTGGCGCGTCTCGCGCTCGGCGAAGCCTCGATTCCTTCGGTGTCGCTGGTGCTGGTGTTCAACGCCCTCACGCTCTGGACCCTGGTGACGATCTCGGTCGAATGGGCCAAGCATGCGCAGTTTTCGCTCAAGGCGGTTGCGGCGACCGCGCGCGGCGTGAGCACCAACCCGCTCATCCTCGGCATCATCGGCGGCACCTTGTTCGGCTATACCGGTCTGCCTTTGCCCGCCGTCGTCGATCAGACGCTTGGCCTCGTCGGGCAGGCCGCCGCGCCTTTGTCCTTGATCGTGCTCGGCATGGGCCTCAGCCATTTCGGCATCCGCGCCGGTTTGCGCGAAAGCTTCGCGATCTGCGTCTTCAAGCTCGCGCTGTTTCCGCTCGTCGTCTATGGCTTGTGCGTGCTGCTCGGCCTGCCCACGCTCGAAACCCGGGTGGTGGTGATGCTCGCGTCTTTGCCGACCGGCACCAATGTGTATTTGATGTCGCGCCAGTTCAATACCCTGGGCAGCGCGGTCGCCGGCAGCCTGGTGTTGTCCACGGCCATTGCGGCGCTGACCACGCCGTTGGTGTTGATGCTGACCGGGGCCTCACCATGACGCGTTGAAGTCTGCGGCGGTGCGCAAACTATGCTCCAATCGCACTCGTCCCGATTCATCGCCTTCATCCCATGTCCACTGCGTCCGCCGCTCCTTTGCGCCTCGTGATCGTCCCGGTCACGCCTTTCGAACAGAATTGCTCGATCCTGGTCTGCGAGCGCAGCAAGCGCGCCGCGGTCTTCGACGCCGGCGGCGATCTCGACCGAATCGACGAAGCCCTGGCTGCGACCGGTGCGACGCTCGAAAAACTGTTCGTGACGCATGGCCATCTCGACCATTGCGGCCAGACCGCCGAATATGCGCGGCGCCATGGTGTGCCGATCGAAGGCCCGCAGGCCGATGACGCGTTCTGGATCGACCAATTGCCCGAGTCGGGCAAGCGCTTCGGTTTTCCGCCGCTCGAAGCCTTCGTGCCCGCACGTTGGCTCGTTGATGGCGATACCGTGCAATTCGGCGAGCAGACCTTGTCGGTGCTGCATTGCCCGGGCCATACGCCGGGGCATGTGGTGTTCTTTCATGAAGCCGCGCGCCTGGCCATCGTCGGCGATGTGCTGTTCCAGGGCTCGATCGGGCGCACCGATTTCCCGCGCGGCAACCATGCCGACCTCATCGCATCGATCACGACCAAGCTTTGGCCGCTCGGCGACGATGTGCGCTTCGTCCCCGGCCACGGATCGATGTCGAGCTTCGGCGCCGAGCGGCGCAACAATCCTTATGTGAGCGATCGCGCCGTCGCGGCGCAACAAGGGCGCTGAGCAGAAAAGGCCGCACCGCGCGCGGAACGAACGCAGCGCGGCATGCGTCGAATCGTTTGCGGCATTCCAGCCGCAAGGAGGAGACGATCATGGCAAAACGGCATTGGCAGGACTGGTTGAGCCTCGCGGTCGGCGTCTGGCTGTTTCTGACGCCCATCGTGTTCGACTATGAATCGCAGGCGGCGATGGTCAGCGCCTTCATCGTCGGGCTCGCGCTCATTCTGATCGAGACCACGGCAATCACCATGCCTTCGGTATGGGAAGAACTGGTCAGCATCGCCCTCGGCGCGTGGCTGATGGTGTCGCCCTGGGCTTTAGGCTTCACCATCCGGCGCAACGAAACCGAAACCGCGGTCTTCGTCGGCATGGCTGTCATCGTCTTGTCGGTGTGGGCGACGCTGCGCGACGAACGGTTCCAGAAATGGTGGCACGACCGGCATCTGATCTCGTAAGCTGAACGGCAGCGTCGATTGGCCAAGCCCGCCTTCGCGCGGGCTTTTTCTTTGGGAGAACTCCATGAGCACCCCTCGTCGTGTCGCTGTGATCGTCGGCAGCCTGCGCAAGGAATCGTTGAACCGCAAGATGGCACAAGCCTTGGCAGCGCTTGCGCCACCCACGCTGCAATTCGAGATCGTCGAGATCGGGCAATTGCCCTTGTACAACCAGGACGACGACGAACATCCGAACGCCGCGGTGGTCGCGTTCCGCCAGCGCGTCGCGGCCGCCGATGCGTTGTTGTTCGTGACGCCCGAATACAACCGCTCGGTGCCCGGGGTGCTCAAGAACGCGATCGACGTCGGTTCGCGGCCTTATGGCAAAAGTGTCTGGAACGGCAAGCCGGGCGCGGTGGTGTCGGTCTCGCCGGGCGCGATCGGCGGTTTCGGCGCCAACCATCATCTGCGCCAGTCGCTGGTCTTTCTCAATGTGCCGATGCTCAACCAGCCCGAGGCCTACATCGGCCATGCGGGTGCCTTGTTCGATGCGAGCGGCGCACTCGCCAACGATGCGACGCGCGACTTCCTCAAGCAATTTCTCGAGGCCTATGCGCATTGGGTGCAGACCCATGTGCAACGCTGAAGCCTCGGGGTAAGCCCGCGGCTGTGCAAGGCGGCGGGGGCGGCGTTAGCATGGCGGCCTTTCATCGGCAGGACCAAGGGAGAAACCTGATGAAGAAGCAAGCCATTGCCGCCAGCCTGTTCGCCGCCTTTGCCTGGTCTGCACTCGTGCCGGCTGCGTCGGCCAAGACCCTCGTCTATTGCTCGGAAGGTTCACCCGAGAATTTCACGCCCGCGCTCAACACCACCGGCACCAGTTTCGACGCCGCGCGCCCGGTCTACGACAAGCTGACCGAATTCAAACGCGGTTCGACCGAGGTCCAGCCGGGCCTGGCCGAGCGCTGGGAAGTCACGCCCGACGGGCGGACCATCACCTTCCATCTGCGCCATGGCGTGAAGTTTCATAGCGGCGTGAACGGCTTCAAGCCCACGCGCGATTTCAATGCCGACGATGTGCTGTTCTCGTTCGATCGGCAATGGAAGCCCGATCATCCGTACGCCAAGGTCTCGGGCGGCAAGTACGATTACTTCAACGACATGGACATGCCCAAGCTGCTCGAATCGATCGAGAAGGTCGATCCGTACACGGTGCGTTTCAAGCTCAAGGAAGCCAATGTCGCTTTCTTCGCCGATCTGGCGATGGATTTCGCGGCCATCCATTCGGCCGAATACGCCGACTATCTCGCCCGGCAGAACAAGAAGGAACAGTTCGATCAGATCCCGGTCGGCACCGGCGCGTTCTCGTTCGTCGCTTATCAAAAAGATGCGGTGATCCGCTACAAGGCCAACCCCGCGTACTGGGGCGAGAAAGCGCTCGTCGATGACCTCGTGTTCGCGATCACGCCCGATCCGAGCGCGCGTTATTCCAAGCTCAAGGCCGGCGAATGTCATTTCGTGATCGCGCCGCGTCCGGCCGACCTGCCCGAGATGCAGAAAGACCCGGCGCTCAAGGTCATCAACCAACCCGGCCTCAACATCGCCTACTGGGCTTTCAATACCGAGAAGCCGCCGTTCAACAAGAAGGAAGTGCGCCAGGCCTTGAGCATGGCGATCGACAAGGCTTCGATCATCCGTGATGTGTATCTGGGCGCCGGCCAGGCCGCCAAGAACCTGATCCCGCCCACGCTCTGGGGCTACAACGACAAGGTCAAGGACTACGCCTACGACCCGGCCAAGGCGAAGGCGCTGCTGGCCAAGGCCGGCGTCAAGACCCCGCTCGAGATCGATCTTTGGTACATGCCGGTGCAACGGCCGTACAACCCGAACGCCAAGCGCATCGCCGAGATGATGCAGGCCGACCTCGCCAAGATCGGCGTCAACGCCAAGCTCGTGACCTATGAATGGGGCGAGTACCGCAAGCGCATGCAACAAGGCGAGCACATGACCGGCATGCTGGGCTGGACCGGCGACAATGGCGACCCCGACAACTTCTTCTTCCTGCATGGTTGCGCGGCGGCGCGCCCGGGCGGCCAGAACCTGTCGAAGTGGTGCAACAAGGCCTTCGACGACCGGTTCAACAAAGCCAAGGCCCTGACCGACCAGAAGGCGCGCGCCAAGCTGTATGAAGAAATGCAGGTCATCGAGCACGAAGAAGCGCCCGATTTCAAGATCGCGCATTCGGTCGTCTACGAGGTGATGCGCAAGGAAGTCACGGGCTTCAAGCAAAGCCCGCTCGGCGCGCATCAATTCAATGGCGTGGCTCTCAAATAGATCGGCGTAACATCGCGCCCATGCGCACCGACGGCGCGGCCACCTTGCCGCGCCGTTTTCGTGTGGTCACCCGCCATTCGCATCGATGTTCCGCTACCTGCTCAAACGCCTCGCGCTGACGATCCCGACCTTCGTCGCGCTGATGTTCCTGACCTTCGTCGCGATCCGGCTCGTGCCGGGCGACCCGGTCGAAGTGCGCGTGGGCGAACGCGGCATCAGCCCCGAGCGGCTGGCGATGTTCCGCCATGAACTCGGGCTCGATCAGCCGGTCTGGCGGCAATTCCTCGATTACGTCTGGCAATTGCTGCACGGCAATTTCGGCGTTTCGCTGTCGACCAACGAAGCGGTGCTCAAGGAATTCGTCGCGCTGTTTCCGGCCACCATCGAATTGTCGGTCTGCGCGATGTTGTTCGCGATCCTGATCGGCATCCCGGCCGGCGCGATCGCGGCCGTCAAGCGCGGCAGCCTGTACGACCACACCTTGATGGGCATTTCCGTCACCGGCTATTCGATGCCGATCTTC
>CAXBRX010000216.1:0-6111 GCA_963977835.1 uncultured Derxia sp. | reverse complement strand
GGCCGCCTATGTGGCCGATGTGCGCGGCGAAGTCGGCAGCGTCGGCAGTGCCATGGGCGGTTTGAACACCGCGCTGGCCAATGTGCAATCCCAGCATCTGCAATTGCGCAATGAATTGCAGACCCAGGAAGGCATGCATACGCAAAACCTCAACGCACGCTTTCACGAGCTGCGCGAGGATGTGCGCGATGGGTTGGCCGATGTGCGTTCCGAATTGCGCGCCCTCGCTGCCGAGCAGCGCCATGCGCGCACCGTCATCGTGGCGGTCGTCCTGATCGCCGCCGCGGCGGTGATCGCGGTGACGATCGCGTTCTAGCGCTGCGCCTCAGGCCGAAGCGCGTTGCGCGGCCGCAATCGGCTGCGGCGCGATCGGATAATCGAGCACCTCGAGCCCGACCGCCTTGAAGGCGCGCACCACGGTCGGCTTGCCGAAGCGCAGGCTGTGGCCCGGGGTGCGGAACCAGCTCACCAATTCTTCGAGTTGCGGCGCGAGGTAGATGAACAGCGCGAGCAGGAAGGTGCGCGCGATCTCGTCGTCGAGCAGCCCATGCTGGGCCAGATATTCGGCCGAGGCCTTGGCGACGCGCTTGAGATCGAATTCGCCTTCGACGATGACCATGACCGGAAAACCGTGCGCAGCACTCGGGGCTGCGACATCGAGCCGGACTTCGAACCGGCCGATGGCGCCGGCCGGGTTCGACGACACCGGACCGGAAGCGCCGAGGATGCGCCAGCCTTGTTCGCCTTCGAGCCAGCAGCGCACGAAACCGGGCGCGCGCACCTGCTCGGCTTCCTCGACGATCGCGTGCTCGCTTTGGGTCCCGACCACCGGTACGCGCGTCACCATTGCCAATTCCTGCGCGTCGGCGCGCGATTGCAGCGGCACCGATTCGAAGAATGCGGCGTATTCCGCGGCATGCGTGCCCTCGTCGCCGTGCGCCTGCTGCAACGCGACCAGGCGCGCAGCGAGTTCGGGCTGGGTGAGGGCGAAAGTGAGCGGATCGGCCATCCGCGCAGTGTGTCATGGCGGATGGCGCCGCGGCTATCGGAATTGCGCCGACAGCCGCGGCCATTGCAGCATTCAGAACAGGCGTACGACGAGCGGCGACAAGGCCAGCGCCCAGGCCATCCAGGCCGAGGTCAGCACGCGCAAGGCGCGCGCCTTCGGCTCGAAGCCGACCCCATGGACGAACAAGGCGCACAGACCCAGGCAGCCGAACATCGCGAGCAGGTGCGACGGCGGATCGCCGGCCAGCCATTGCGGCCGGACCAGGAACGCCAGGCACAGCCCGCTCGCGCCGACCAAGGACAGCGTGCGCCATGCACCGCCCGCGCGTTCAGCGTGCGCGTACATCACGCCGGTCCATCCGGACGATCGCCGTTTTCGCGTGCGTCCAGCATCATGGCCGTGACCACCGCCAGCAACACCGCGAGGCTCAAGCCGAGTATCCAAGCGAAATACCACATGTCATTGCTCCTTGATCGATGAATGGGCGTGGCGATGGGCATGGCCTCGTGCGCCGTTTTCACCCGAGTGGTCGCAGGTGCCGCCTGCGTTGGGGAAGACGGCGGGCGGGCGTCCGTCGAGATAGTCCGCGACCGCGCAGGCAGGGTCGTCGGCAGCGCTCGAATAGCTGGTGATGCCCGCGCGTTCCAGGCGGCGCGCCAGACCGTCGCCGATGCCGGCGGCGATCAGGACTTGCACCTGGGCGAGCGGGTGCGCGGCGTCGAGGGTGTGCCCGTGCAAGACCTGCTCGGGGCTGAGTTCGATGTCGCCGATCGGCGCACGCGAAGCGGCGTCATAGACACGAAAGCGGCGGCAGCGTCCGGCATGTCCGGTGACGGTGCGCCGGTTCTGGCTGGCCACCGCGATGCGCAGCGCCGCCGATGCAGCATGAGGATTGGGTTCCATGTGAAGTTCCATTGAACGTTGGGCTTAGGCGGCTCAATACGCCGACTTTTCGTGTTCGGTGATGAAGCGCTCGGTGACCTTGCCCGCCATGACCTTGTAGGCCCAGCTCGTGTAGAAAAGAATCAAAGGCATGAAGATCAGCGTGGCCCAGAACATCAGGGCGAGCGTGAAATGCGATGACACTGCATCCCAGACGGTGAGGCTGCTGCGCGGATCGCTGACCGAAGGCATGAGGATGGGGAACATCGACACGCCCGCGGTGCCGATCACGCCCGCGATCGCGAGTGACGACGCGATGAAGGCGAGGCCATACCGGCGCAGGAGCGCAAACAAGATGCCCAGCGCCGCGCCCGCAAAACCGAGCACCGGCACCGCGACCGTCCACGGATATTTGCCGTAATTGGCCAGCCACGCGCCCGCGCGCGCCGCCACCTGTTTGGCGAGCGGATCGGGCATCGCACCCGGGTCGCCGCCCGAGACGATTTCATAGCCGACGATGCCGCGCGCGACCCACAGACCTGCAAGCGCGAAGGTGAGGATGGTCACGCCGCCGAAAATCAACGAGGCCAGACGCGCGCGCTCGCCGACCGCGCCTTCGGTGCGCAAGGCGAGGTAGTTGGCGCCGTGGAAGACGATCATCGCGAGGCTGACCACGCCGCACAACAGCGCGAACGGATTGAGCAGCGCCCAGAACGTGCCGGTGTAATAGCTGTGCAGGGTGTCGTCGAAATGAAAGGGCACGCCTTGCAGCAGATTGCCGAACGCGACGCCGAAGATGATCGGTGGCACCGCGCCGCCCACGAACAAGCCCCAGTCCCAGGTCGTGCGCCAGGTCGGGTGGGCAATCTTGCTGCGATAGTCGAAGCCGACCGGACGGAAGAACAAGGCCCAGAGCACCGCGAGCATGGCCCAGTAAAAGCCCGAGAACGCGGTGGCATACACCAACGGCCAGGCCGCGAAGATGGCGCCGCCGCCGGTGATGAACCAGACCTGGTTGCCGTCCCAATGCGGGCCGACGGTGTTGATGATGACGCGCCTTTCGGTGTCGTTCTTGCCGACCCAGGGCAGCAGGGCACCGACGCCCATGTCATGCCCGTCCATGATGGCGAAGCCGACCAGCAGCACGCCGACCAGCAGCCACCAGATGAATTTGAGAGTGACGTAATCGAACATGTTGGAGTCCTTGTTTAGTCGTGCGCGGCAGCGGGAACGGGCTTGGCGGTGGTGCCGCCTGCGGTGGGCGTTTCGCCGTGGTAACGGCCGGTGCCGAGCGACGCCGGTCCCAGGCGCGCGAACTTGACCATCAAATACATCTCGGCGACGAGCAGCACGGTGTAAAAGCCGACGAAGCCTGCGAGCGATCCGTAGACCGCACCGGCGGTGAGACTCGACACCGACAGATGCGTGGGCAGCACGCCATAGATCGACCACGGCTGGCGGCCGTATTCGGCGACGAACCAGCCGAGTTCGGCTGCGATCCAGGGCGTGGGAATGAAGATCACCGCCCAGCGCAACAGCCAACGCTTGTTCGCGAATTTGTCTTTGAACGCGAAATACAAGGCGAGCGTGAACAACAAGAAGAACGCAAAGCCCAGCGCGACCATCAGGCGGAACGACCAGAACAAGGGCGCGACATGCGGGATGGTGTCGCGCACCGCTTGCGCGATCTGCTCGGGCGTCGCCTGGCTCACATCGACCAGATATTTCTTGAGCAACAGCCCGAAGCCGAGGTCGGCCTTGTGCTGTTCGAACAGCGTGCGCGCGTCGGCGTCGTTGGCGTTCTTGCGCAGGCGTTCGAGCGCGCCGACCGCGACGATGCCGCTTTGCACGCGCTTGGTGTTCTCGGCTTCGATCTGATCGATGCCGGGCAGCACCTTGGTGACCGAGCGGGTGCCGAGCAGGCCCATCACATACGGAATCTGCACTTCCGCATGGTTGCTGCGCGTCGCATCGTCGGGCAAGGCGAACAACGTGAACGGCGCGGGCGCTTCATGCGTCTTCCACATCGCCTCGATCGCGGCGAGCTTGGTCTTTTGCGATTCCGACACCGTGTAGCCCGATTCGTCGCCGAGCACGATCACCGAGGCGGCCGACGCGAAGCCGAAGGCCGCCGCGATGCGAAACGACCGCTTGGCGAACTCGAGATCGCGGCCTTTGAGCAAGTACCACGAACTGATGCCGAGCACGAAGACCGAGGCCGTGACATAACCCGCCGAGACGGTATGCACGAACTTGGCTTGCGCGGTCGGGTTGAACAGCACCGCCCAGAAGTCCACCAGTTCCATGCGCATCGTGGTGTAGCTGAAGCTCGCGCCGACCGGGTCCTGCATCCAGCCGTTGGCCACCAGAATCCACAAGGCCGACAGATTCGAGCCGGTGGCCATCAGGATCGTGACGAGCAGATGCTTGGATTTGCTCAGCCGATCCCAGCCGAAGAAAAAGAGGCCGATGAAGGTCGATTCCAGAAAGAACGCCATCAGGCCTTCAATGGCGAGGGGGGCGCCAAAAATGTCTCCCACGTAATGGGAGTAATAAGCCCAGTTCGTGCCGAACTGGAATTCCATCGTGATCCCGGTGGTCACGCCGAGGGCGAAATTGATGCCGAACAGCTTGCCCCAGAACTTCGTCATGTCCTTGTAGATGGCGCGACCCGTGAGCACATAGGTCGTCTCCATGATGACGAGGATGAAGGCGAGCCCGAGCGTGAGCGGGACGAACAGGAAGTGATACATCGCGGTCACGGCGAATTGCAGCCGTGAAATGTCGACCAGGTCTTGACCGATCATGGTTGGCCTTTCGTTGATGCGTTGGAATGCGCGGAGGCAGGCATGTCCTCGGGCCCGGGCGCCGGCGCGCGCTCGAACACGGCGTGTTCGACCGCCGCGGCGTCGAGCGCACGGGCGTGATCGGGCGAGCGGAAGAACAGCATCCAGATCGTGGTGATCAAGACGAGCTTGACCACGAGCACGACGGTGATGTCCCGGGCGAGAGGATTTGAGGGGAGCAACTTCATGGACTGCCTCGCAATGCAATAAGCAGAGTCAAACTTCGTGCCACCGGCGTTTGAGGGGCGCAGGTGTCGCTAAGTCATTGACTGCAAAGACGATGTGCTTCGGTGACCCGAGTGCCGTGACGGTGCCGGGCGACTGCCATCACTGCCATTTCTGGCAGATGATTGGCAGGCGCATGGCAGCCGCCGACGCGAACGCGCAGCGCTCAGGACTCAACGAAACCAATGCTTGGGGTCAGGCGCGCAAGGGTGGCGGCGCGCGCGCCAGCGGGCCCGGGCGGATCGCGAGCGCGATCGAGGGGATGGGCACCGCACCGACTTGCACCTGGGCATAGGGCAAGGCCGGCGCGGCGGCGCTGAGCGCGCCCGGCAGTGCGCTCGTGGTGGCTTGAAAAACGCAATACGGGCAATGATCGAGAGACAGCGAAGTGTGTTCGGCCGGTGCTTGGCCGGTGAGCGGCGCAGTGATGCGGCGCAGGCCCGCGCTCGTGCAGACCTCGATGGTGTCTTCGCCGATCAGGCCCGCCGCCGCGAGTGCGCGCGACACCGTGGGTGCGAGCGCGCTGACGAGCACGCACCAGCACGCGAGCCAGACTGCGGCGCGCGTGCGATAGAGGCGATGCGAGAACGTCGGCTTCATGCGTGGCGTGACCATGACCCGGGTGGAACGAAGACGCGCCGCAGTCTACGAAGCCGGGCCGCGCGTGTGATGCGCAGGCGACGCTCCATGGTCGGTTTATTTCAGGATTCTTTGCGCTCGATGCCGGTGTCGCGGCGGGTCCTTGCGGATTCGCAAACGCGCCCGCGCTGGCGATCCGAGCGCGCAGGCCCTTCCTTCATCAAGAGGTTCCGATGCGCAAACCCGAAGCCGCGCCGATCGCCTTGGCGCCGCTGGTCTCCTATCTCGACGAGCAGACCGATCCCAAGATCGTCATGGACCGCAGCTACCGCATCATCGCGGCCAACCAGGCTTACCGGCGCTTGTTCGCCGGCGGCGCCGAAGTCGTCGGGCGCCGCTGTTTCGCGGTCTCGCATCATTTCGAGGTGCCGTGCGACGAGGCCGGCGAAAGCTGCCCGTTGCGCCAGGCCGCCGAGAGCGACACGCCGCAGCGCGTCCTGCATCTGCATCACACGCCCAACGGCGAAGAACATGTCGATGTGGAAATCGCGCCGGTGCACGACGCGGCGG
>CAXBRX010000215.1:0-6124 GCA_963977835.1 uncultured Derxia sp. | reverse complement strand
CAGCCATTCGAGCAGCACTGCGATCACCGGGGTCAGGTAAAGCAGGCTGGTCACGCGCGTCGCGGCGCCATGGCGCATCAACACATGCAAGGCGCTCACCGCGAGGATGGACGCGCCGATGACCAGGAACACGATGGCCGCGACCATGGGCCAGGCCCAATGCACCTGCCAGCCTTCCACCGCCAGGGCCAGCGGCGCCAGCACCGCGAACGACGCCGCAAACTGAATGAAAGACGCGCTGCGCAAATCGGCTTGCGGGCAGAACGCGCGCTGATACAGCGTGGCCACCGTGATGCCCACAAGCGCGATCGCGACCGCGAGCAGACTGCCCGCGCTCACCGCGCGCACATCGATCTTGTGCCAGACCACCAGCGCCACCCCGGCCAGCCCCAGAGCCACGCCGAGCCAACCGCGCGCATCGAGCCGCTCGCCGAGCCAGCGCGCCGCGATCAGCGCAGTGAGCAAAGGCTGGGTCGCAAGGATCAAGGCAGTGATTCCGGCCGACATGCCCAGGTATTGCGCGTAATGGCTGCCGCCCAGATTGACCGCATGCATCAACAGCCCGGCGACGCTCAAATGCACCCATTCACGCGCCGTGGCGGGCCAACGCGGCCGGGTCCAGAGCACGATGAGGCCCATGCACGCAAGGCCGAATGCGAAGCGCAAACTGAGGAAGGTGAACGGCGCCGCGTAATGCAGCCCGACCTTGGTGGCGAGATAGCCCGAGCCCCAGACGACGACGAAATACCAGGCCAGCAGCCCATCGAAACGGCGCGCGTCGGCGCGCCGTCCTTGGGTCTCGGTGGCCGTGTTCAAGCTACTTCTTGCGCATCGGCGGCAAGTCGGTGCAGACCCCTTCCGCCACTTCGGCCGCCATGCCGATCGATTCGCCGAGCGTCGGGTGCGGATGGATGGTCTTGGCGATGTCGATCACGTCGGCGCCCATTTCGATCGCGAGCGCCACTTCACCGATCATGTCGCCGGCATGGGTGCCGACGATGCCGCCGCCGAGGATGCGATGCGTGGCCGCGTCGAAAATGAGTTTGGTGAAGCCTTCGTCGCGGCCGTTGGCGATCGCCCGGCCCGAGGCCGCCCAGGGGAATTTGCCCACGGTGACGGCGATGCCCTGCTTCTTGGCGTCGTCTTCGGTCAGGCCGACCCAGGCCACTTCGGGGTCGGTATAGGCCACGCCCGGAATCACGCGCGCATCGAAGAAGGCCTTTTCGCCGTGCGCGGCTTCGGCCGCGACATGCGCTTCATGCACCGCCTTGTGCGCGAGCATGGGCTGGCCGACGATGTCGCCGATCGCGTGGATGTGCGCGACATTCGTGCGCATCTGTTTGTCCACCTCGATGAAGCCGCGCTCGCCGACGATCACGCCCGCGTTCTCGGCGCCGATCTTCTTGCCGTTGGGGCTGCGGCCCACGGCCACCAGCACAAGGTCGTAGACCTGCGCTTCGGCCGGCGCCTGTTCGCCTTCGAAGCGCACATGGATGCCGTCGGCCTTGGCCTCGGCGCCCACGGTGCGCGTCTTGAGCATGACCTTGTCGAAGCGCTTGCCGGCATAGCTCTGCCAGACCTTGACCAGATCGCGGTCGGGGCCGGCCATGAGGCCGTCGAGCATTTCGACCACATCGATGCGCGCGCCCAGCGTCGAATACACCGTGGCCATTTCAAGGCCGATGATGCCGCCGCCGATGACCAGCATGCGCTTGGGCACGGCCTTGAGTTGCAAAGCGCCGGTGCTGTCGATGATGCGCGGATCATCGGGCAGGAAAGGCAGCTTCACCGATTGCGACCCGGCCGCGATGATGGCCTTGGCGAAACGGATGACTTTCTTTTCGCCGTTGCGTTCCTGGCCTTCGCCGGTGGTCGTTTCCACCTCGAGATGATGCGCATCGAGGAAGCGACCCACACCGCGCACCACTTGCACCTTGCGCGCCTTGGCCATGCCGGCCAAGCCGCCGGTGAGCTTGGACACCACCTTGGCCTTGTGCGCGCGCAGCTTGTCGATGTCGACGCTGGGCTTGTTGAAGCTCACGCCGAGCGCCTCGAAATGCGCGACTTCATCGATCACGGCCGCCACATGCAACAGCGCCTTCGACGGAATGCAGCCCACGTTCAGGCAGACACCACCCAGGGTTGCATAACGCTCGACGATGACCGTGCTCATGCCGAGATCGGCCGAACGGAACGCGGCCGAATACCCGCCGGGGCCGCCACCGAGCACCAGCATTTCGCATTCGACATCGGCGCTGCCCGCGTATTGGCCGGGCGTGGGCGCCGCTGCCGGCTCAGCGCTCGCCGCTTTGGCGGCAGGGGCTGGCGCGGCGGCGCTTGCGTTATTCGGCGCGGCATTCGTCGGTGCTGAAGTCGCCGGTGCGCTCGCCGAAACGGCGGACGCCGCGTCGAGCAGCAGCACCACGCTGCCTTCGCTGACCTTGTCACCGACCTTGACCTTCAATTCCTTCACCACGCCGGCCGCCGACGACGGAATTTCCATCGACGCTTTGTCGGATTCGACCGTGATGAGGCTTTGCTCGACCTTGATCGCGTCCCCGGGCTTGACCAGCACCTCGATGACTTCCACCTCTTTGAAGTCGCCGATGTCCGGCACCTTGATTTCGATGATGCTCATGCGCAGCCCCTCAATTCAAAACCAGCGTCGTCAATTGCACCGGACCGGCGCTCGACTTGTCGAATTCGATGCCGGCCTCGACGCCGATGCGTGCGATCTTCTCGGCCGATTTGGCCTTGTCGTAGGCCACATACATCGCGCCGAGCGCGAAACTGCGCCCCGAGCCGATGGCCCAGAAACGGTCGAAGGAAAACACTTCGCGGTACGAATACACGCCGTAAATGCCGCTCGCGTTCGCGAGCAGACAAGTGATCTGGCTCGATTCGTAAGGATCGTCCTCGTCCTCTTTCGGATTCAGATAGAACTTCTCTTTGAGGATGGGATGGATCTTCTGGAAGGTCGTGAAGACTTCATCGCGCGAGCCCAGCTTGCAATCGGCGCCAAGCTCGGTGAGCGCGCGCTCGACCACCACGAAATGCGCGGTGCTGCCCGCCAGGCCCAAATACGTGTCGCCCACGCGGATGATCTTGCGGTTGGCTTCGTAATCCGGCCCGAGCCGGGTGTCGCCGAAGGTCACGAGCGAATCGGACGCGATCGCGACTTCATTGTTTTTTCGAACGACGACGACAGTCGTCATGATGGTTCTCCTGATTGTTCTTATCGATGCGCGCCGGCTCCGCCTGCAACCGCAACGCCGGCAAAACAGCACCCGAAGCGGCGGGCAACAACGCACCGCCGGCTCCGGGAGTCGTTCAAAGCAACACCCGCCGCATGTCGGCCAGCACTTCGGCCAAATAGGTCGTGAAGCGCGCGGCCATCGCGCCGTCGATCACACGGTGGTCATAGCTGAGCGACAAAGGCAGCATCAAGCGCGGCTGGAAGGCCTTGCCATCCCATTTGGGTTTGATGTCGGATTTGCTCAAGCCCAGGATCGCCACCTCGGGCGCATTGATGATGGGCGTGAAGGCCGTGCCGCCCACGCCGCCGAGCGACGAGATCGTGAACGTAGCGCCCGACATGTCGGCCGGACTCAGCTTGCCGTCGCGCGCCTTGCCCGCGAGTTCAGCGGTTTCCTTCGCGATCTGGGCCACGCCCTTCTTGTCGCAATCCTTGAGCACCGGCACCACGAGGCCGTTGGGCGTATCGGCCGCGAAGCCGATGTGGAAATACTTCTTGAGGATCAGGTTTTCGCCGTTCGCGTCGAGCGAACTCGCAAACGCCGGGTACTTCTGCAGTGCCGCCACGCAAGCCTTCATGACGAAGGCGAGCATGGTCACCTTGACGCCCGCCTTCGCGAGCGCGTCGTTGGTGCTCTTGCGGAAGTCTTCGAGGTCGGTGATGTCGGCCTCGTCGAATTGCGTCACATGCGGAATCACCGCCCAGTTGCGCGCGAGATTCGGGCCGCTGATCTTCTTGATGCGCGACAACGGCTGCACTTCGGTCGGACCGAACTTGCTGAAATCGAGCGAAGGCCAGGCCGGGAAGTTTTTGCCGAAACCGCTGGCCGCGAGGCTCGCAGGCATGGCGCCGCCGGTGCTCGCGCGTTCCGCGCCGCCCGCCTGCACCGTGCCGACGATGCCCTTCACATAGCCTTGCACGTCTTCATGCACGATGCGGCCCTTGGGACCGCTGCCCGTGACGCGCGTGAGATCGACGCCGAGTTCGCGCGCAAATTTGCGCACCGAGGGCGAAGCATGCGGCTTCTGGCCCGGGCCGAGCAGGTCTTCGCTGACTGGCGGCGCGCGGCGCTCGGCCGCCACCGGTGCAGCCGTGACGACCGGGGTGGGCGCGCTGGCAACAGCCGGCGCCGTATTTGCCGTAGCCACGGCGATCGCCGCTGCCGGCGCCACGGAAGCGCCAGCCGCCCCGGCGAGCAACGCGATCAGATCGCCTTGATTGACCTTGTCGCCGACCTTGACCTTGAGTTCGCGGATCACGCCCGCGGTGCTCGACGGAATTTCCATCGAGGCCTTGTCGGACTCGACGGTGATCAAGCTTTGCTCGACGCGCACCGCATCGCCGGCCTTGACCAGCACTTCGATGACTTCGACATCCTTGAAATCGCCGATGTCGGGCACGCGCACTTCGGCGGCCGCGCTCGCAGCCGCAGGGGCTGATGCGGGCGCGGGACGCGCCGCCGCCATGGCCATTGTCATGACTTCTTTTGCGCTGGCGTCGGTGCTGGGCGTCCCACTGGGACTGTTTGCCGCCAATCACCTCGGATGGCGCGCTCCCTTCCTCATCCTGGGAGCATTTGCGTTGCTTGTCTTGATCGCCGCAGGTCTCGCGTTGCCGCACGTCCAGCGCATTCCCCGCGCCGCGGGCGAAAGCGTCATGGCCAGCCTCTTGGCCGTGTTCGCAGTGCCGCGTCACTGGCTGGCGTTCGGATTCACCATGGCCTTGATGTTCTCCGGATTCGTCGTGATTCCATATATCAGCCCGACCTTGGTGCAGAACAACGGCATGAGCAACGAACATCTGCCGTTGGTATATATGGCCGGTGGTGTGTGCACCTTTTTCAGCATGCCTTTCATCGGGCGCTTGGCGGATCGTTACGGCCTGTTCCGCGTTTTCGCCACCATGAGCCTTTTGACCATGCCGGCCATCATCGGTATCACGCATTTCACAGGCCATCCTCATCTTTGGATCATCCTCTCCATAACGACCGCTTTCATGGTATGCGCCTCCGGGCGCTTCGCGCCCGCAATGACTCTTGTCACATCCACCGTGGAACCGCGTCACCGCGGCGGATTTCTTTCCGTGAATAACGCTTTCCAACAAATCGCTTCCGGGCTCGCTTCGATGACCGCCGCGCTTATTCTCGTTCCTGGACCTGATGGCACGATCCTCCATTATGGAATCACCGGCTGGATTGGTGTGACATCCTTGGCGTTGAGCATCTTCCTCGCCTCCCGAATCCGCAAAACCCGACACGCTTAAAAGGAATCCCATGTTTTCGGTTGAATCCTTCATTCATTCGTTTTCCACCGATGCGGAAATTGCCGTCCGCCTTTTCAATAAAATGCCCGAAGGCGCGCTGGATTATCGTCCCACGCAAGGGCAGCGTTCGACGGCGGAGCTGCTTCGTTATCTGAGTTATGGGCCATACAACGTCGTGCGACGCATCGTGGCGGGAGATTGGTCCATCGGCAAGCCTGCAAACGAGGCGACCAAGGATATGCCCGTCTCCGATTTTCCGCGCAATATCCGTCATCACGCCCATGAAGTGGCGCGCATCTTGCGTGCAGCGGATCCCGTGGCTTTGGAGCGCGAGCTCTTCACCTTCCCTTGGGGCGCCACCCATACCAAGGCCGATACACATAGTGGTGATGCCGTAACGAATCTCTGGGTGCTCTTCGAAGGTGCGCGCTAAGTTGATCATCAAACGGATACCGCTTGAAGCAAGTGGGTGGCCAACTGCGATTGCACCGCCAACTGGATTGACGCGTGGATCATCTTCTGCGATGCCAAAGTGATCAAGGAATGCTAGAACTTGAACTGCGAAAGCTTCGTTGATTTCGAATGCGCCGATATCTTCGATTTTTA
>CAXBRX010000214.1:0-6135 GCA_963977835.1 uncultured Derxia sp. | reverse complement strand
CGGGATGCGCACCGAGAGCGTCTTCTGGTGCTTGACGCGGCCGGCGCCATGGCAGGTGGCGCAGGGGCTCGCGATCATCTTCCCGGTGCCGTGGCAGCGCGGACAAGTCTGCGCGATGGAGAACGGGCCCTGGGACACGCGCACCTGTCCCGAGCCGCGGCAGGTGGTGCAGGTGGTGGGCTGCGTGCCGGGCTTCGCGCCCGAGCCGTGGCAGGTCTCGCAACCGGCCAGCGTGGGAATGCGGATCTTGGTCTCGAAGCCGTGCGCCGCCTGCTCGAGGGTGATCTCGAGGTTGTAGCGCAGGTCCGCGCCGCGGAACACTCCGCCGCGGCCGCCGCCCCCGCGGCCGGCCTGTTGCGCTGGCTCTGAATCGGCCTGAGCCGCGCGCCCTCAAAACTCCACGCGCGTCATGAACGACACGGTGCGCGGCACACCCACGCTCAAGTAATTGCTGCCGGCCGCGCTCCAATACGCATTGTCGCCCGCGTTCTCGACATTGAGTTGAAAGCTCGTCGGATGGCCAGAGAACTTCGTCGCATACCGCAGGCCGAGGCTGAACAGGGTGTAGCCGGGTAACCAGGCTTGGTTGAGATTGTTGACCGGACGTTTGCCGGTGTAATAGGCACCCGCGTTGGCCGCGAAGCCCGGCGCCCATGGCGGGCGATATTCGCCGAACACACTCAGCGTGCGCTCGGGCGTGGCATCGGGCGTCTTGCCGATCACATTCGGATCGGAGGCGCGCTTGAGTTCCGCGTTCATCAACAAAGCCGATGCATGCACCGACACCGTTTGCCCGAGATCGCTCGCGAGCGAAAACTCGAGCCCGCGCAATTGGGTGAGGCCATCGACCACGCGGGTCAACAAGGTGTCGGTCGCGAGCAGCTTCTTGTCATAGACCGTCGCACGTTCGAGCTCGAAATACGCGACCGAGGCCAGGCTGCCGGCCCAGGCTTCGGTGCGCACGCCGAGTTCCTTTTGCTTGCTGATCGCGGGGGCGAGGATTTCGCCGGTGTTCTTGAGTCCGGCACTGACAATGCCGGTTTCCTCCAGGCCTTCGATGTAGCTTGCGTACAAGCTGGTGTCGGGGCGCAAAAGGTAGAGCACACTCGCAGAATAAGTGTCGGGCGACACGGTGTACGCCGAGACCACGCCGTTGTTGGTCTTGCGGCTTTCATACGATTCATGGCGCGCGCCGAGCACGACCTGCCAATCCGCACCGAAGCGCAAACGGTCGAAGGCATAGACGCCCTGGTCGGCGATGTCGATCGGATTGAGTTTGGTGACCGCCGTGTAGGCAATGGGCGCGATCTCGCGCGGGGCGTACAGGTTTTGCGTCGTGCTCACTTGCTGGGTGGTGGGCGTGGAGGCATAGCGCTCGTTGCGCATCATGCCCAGACTCAATTCATGGTCTAGCCCCCAGGTCGCGAACCGCCCCGTCAATTCGACGCGCGCATTGCGGTTGATGAACTCCGGGTTGCGATACAGGTAGTACACCAGCGTGCCTTCGCCGGTCGTGGCATTCACATTGCGAAGCTCGCTGTAATTGCGCTGATTGCGCTCGGTGTAAGCACGGCCGAGTTCGGCCAACACGGCCCATTGATCCGACACCGCGTAATCGGCACGCAACAACGCGTCTTGCGCCTCGGCTTTTTGTTTGGTCCAGGTGCCGCCCGACAACAACTTGGATTGATCGGGAAGGCGCGGCAGCGTGATGACACCACCAACCGCGGCCGGCGCCACGATGGTGGCTTGCTCGGTGATGGTCTTGTGAAATTGTTCGAGGTCGAATTTGAACGACAAGCGATCGGTCGCACGCCAGTCGAGCGCCAGACTGCCAAGATCGCGCCGACCTTCGACGCCATCGATCGCGCTGCGCAACTGACCACCGACGAGGTTGGCACGCACACCGAATTGATGCTCTTCACCAAACTGCCGGCCGACATCGGCATGCGCAATGAGCTGGCCGAATTCATTGCCGCTGAAAGCGATGCTCGCATTGGGCTCGCTGCGCGCGCGCTTGGTCACCATGTTGACCACCCCGACCGGGGTCGAGAAGCCGTAATACAAGGACGAAGCGCCCTTGAGCACTTCGATGCGTTCCTTGTTCTCGAGCGGCATGTCGATCAGGTTGTTGACCGGCAGCGCGCCATTGAGGCGGTAATTGGTCCGGTTCTCGACCTGCACGCCGCGGATCGCGAGCGTATCGGAGACCGTGCCGTTGGTCTGCCAGCGCGACACGCCGGCCGTATTGCGCAAAGCGTCGTACAACCCGTGCGCATCCTGCGCGTCGAGCAGCTTGCGTGCGATCACATCGACCGTGACCGGCACATCGAGAATGCTCTGATCGCGAAACGTGCCGACCTGAACACTGTTCACCTTGAAGCCGTTCGGCGTGTCGTTGACGACAGTGACCGCATCGAGTGTTTGCACCATGGGCGCGGCGGCTTCGCCCGCGGCACGCGCACTGCCCGCGAGCGCCGCGCAGACACACGCGACGGCCATCGACGAAGACCTGAGACCGAACGGAACAAGGGTGTGGCGGGCATGCATGTGGCGCTTCTCCTGGCTGAACACGCGACGCCACCAATCGGCATCGCACGCCTTGCCATGGCAAGCCATATGCCATGCATGCAGCGCCGACGCTCGCGAACGAACCCGCGCCTTTGCACCGGCGCGTACGCCTTGGCGCATGGGCGGCAGCGCACCGCGTACGCAAATGTGCGCGTTTGTCATGAACAAGTACGACGATGTGCGTGATGTAAAGCTCTGCCCCAGGCAATGTGCCGGGCAAGAAAACTGCATGGGTCGCGCATGCATTGCGGAATCGAATTCGAATACCTGCTGATCGACCTGGGCGGCGCGACGCCGGCGCGCCTGCGCGATTTCAGCAACCTGCCTTTCGAGCAGATCAGCGCCTGGCTGGAAGACAAGCCGGGGCGCGACGATGCCGAGCTCGCGACCGGCGACCTCGGCATCAAGCGCGGTTATTGGTATCTCGAAGGCAACGAGCGCTTTCATGACGATGGCCGCTTCCGCACCCTCGATGTGAAAGGCGTCGAGATCCGCACGCCGCCCGCGGCCGATGTCGAGACCGCGTTGCAACGCCTGCTCGCGATCGAAACCCAATTGAGCGCGGCCTTGGCCCGCCACGGGCTCGGCCTCGCGATCGCCGCGTTCAATCCGGTGCGTGCGCCCTATGCCTACGAGCCGCCGCTCAATGCCTGGGAAGCCGCGATGCGCGCCGAGCACCGGGCCTACGATGGCTCGCACATCTCGACTTTGAGCTATGGCCCCGACATCAATCTATCGATGCCCGGCTGGTCGAATGCGCAATGCCTGGACGCGACGCGCAAACTCCAGCATTACGCGCCGTGGATCGTGCCCTTCAGTTTCGCGAGTCCGTTCGCGCATGGCCGGCGCTGGCCCGGATGGTCCAAGCGCACGCATGAGCGCGCGCCCTTGCGGCCGGCGGTCAAACTTTTTCTCGATGCGCAGGCGCTGGCAGCACCGGAACTGGCGTCTACGCTCGTCCACCCGGCGCGCATCGCGCGCGAAGTCGGGCGCATCGAATTCAAAGCCTTCGACGCAATGCCTGATCTTGCGGTATTGCGTGGCTGTTGCCATCTGCTCGTCGGCGTCTGTCTGGCCGGCGATCTGAGCGCGCGCAGCGAGACCGCCGACGTGGCGCTCTATCAGCGTGCGGCCCGCCTGGGTTTTGCCGATGCACAATTGCGCGAGGGCGCGGAACAGCTGCTCACCAGCGCACGCGCCGCCTTGCTCGCCCATGGCGACGCGGTGGGTGCGCAAGCGCTCGCGCCGCTGTTCACCATGTTGCAAGCGCGGCGCACGCCCGCGCACGCGCTGGTGGAGCAATGGGAAACGGGTGGGCCGATGTTCAAGCCGGGTGGCTGTGCGGCACCACGCGCCGCTCAGGCGTGTTGATCGGCGTAATCGAGTGCGCCGCGTTGTCCAGCCAGCGCACGCCGCATCCACAAAGGCGGATTCACGCTCGCGACCATCTTCTGCACATGGTCGATGACTTGCGCGATCTCGCGCGAGCGTTCCATCTTGACCGGGAAGATGCCTTCGTTCTTCACCGCGACCGCATGCACATCGCTTAGGCCGAGCGAGAAGAACATCGCGCAGCCTTTGATCGCATCGAGCTTGGCCTGATTGCGATCGACGGTCTTGTTGTCGGCGTCTTCTTCCATCATCCAGCACGTGCCGTCCTTTTTGCCGCGGCCTTTGCCACCGCCCGCGGCACCACCGCGAAATTGCACGCAATCGACGAATTCGGAATCGGTCGGGCGCACTTCGTAGATCACGATCTGTTGTGCGCTCGCGAAACTCGCGTTCACTTGAACCAGATCGTTGGTGGTGATGGCGATCTTTACCGAAGGGGTGGTCATGTGAGGCTCCAGAATGGCGTTGTGGTGGTGTGAAGGTCAGGTCATCGGCTGGCCGATGACCATGCGTTCGCGCGCGAAGCGATGGCGAAATTCGTCGGGCAGGCTCATCTGGTCGGGCGTGCGAGCGAGCCAAGCGTCGAGCGCCACCTCGCTGATCGCGCCCTGCTTTAAGGCTTCGGCGGGCACGATGTACAAACGGTCGTCGATGACGCAAAAGAAATCGATCGGATAAACATTGGCGTCTTCGTAGCGTTTGCCGATCTCGATCGCATAACCGTCGCCGGTGCGCTTGAGCTTGGGGTTTTCGCAATCGAGGCGCAGATGCCGGTTGACGCGCACGCTTTGCTGAAACTGAAAAAGGATGCGGTCTTCATCGGCGAATTTCTTCACCTCGTCCATCAGCTCAGTGAAGTATTGGCCGAGCATCCATTCCACATAAGTGGCGCTGTAAGGCGTGGCGAAAGATTCGATGTAATACGCAACAAAGCCGCACAACAGATCGAGCCCGGCCGGGGTCAGATTCACCGACAAAGCGCAGCGCCCGAAATTGCAGGCAAACCAGATCACGCCTTCGCGGACCTCGATGCGGCCTTGGGCATGGGTCATTGCAATGCGCAGGATGCGCAGCGTGCGATAGACCTCGGCGACCATTTTCTCGGTGGCCGTCATGCGCGGCAATGCGAGGTATTTTTCCCAGGTGGTCTTGCCTTCGTGCAGCAACGGGTCGGCAGCATCGAGCGCATCGTCGAGCGCGGCAGTGGCGATGCGCACTGCGGCCAGTCGTTCGTCGAGCCAGGTCTCGCGCGCCTCGTTCTCGTCGAAATGCAGCTTCTTGCGTTTGTCGTACAGCTCGATCTCGCGATGCTCGGGCAGGCGCGCAGCCGCTCCCAGCACGCGCCGGTAGCGCTTCGCGCATGCCGCCATCGAACCCGCCAACGCCGTTGCCGATGCCACCGACATGAGTTTCCTCGCAAGACGATCATGAACGGGCGGCGCCAATGCCCCGCCCGGCACTGCAAACCACCGGCGCATCGCCCGCACGCGCAGGCGATGCACCGTTCACCAACAACCGCGGATCACCACGTGTTCAGGATCCATTCGCGGTTCTTGGTGTACTCCATGTGGGCGAACAAGGAGTTGGCGATGGACTCGGCCAATTCCATCGCGCCCTTGTAGCCGATGGTCGGCTTGCGATACAGACCCGCGCGGTCGAAGGTCGGGAAGCCCACGCGCACCATCGGGATGTTGGCGTCGATGGCGACATAGCGGCCCTTCGAATGGCCCATGATCAAGTCGAGCTTGAGACCCTTCTTGATGCGCGATTCGAGTTCCCACAAGTCGGTGTTGTGGATCACGTCCATGTGGAAATGCACCGAGTTCTTCAACTCTTCCAGACGCGGATCGGCCTTGTACTTCGTGCCCTGGTCGTCACCGATCAGGAGCAGCACCGGCTCGAGTTCGACTTCGAGGCAGAACTGCGCCAGACCGAAGACGAGGTCGGGGTGACCGAAGATCGCGACCTTTTTGTTCGCGAAGAACATGTGGGCCAGGTCGGCCAGGGCGTCCAGGGCGATGCCCCGCTCGCGCACCAGGGATTCGGGGATTACAGATTGGCTGACAATCGCAGATATGCGGATGGTAGAAAAGCGTTCGGCAGTTATATATCTTGGCTTAAGCGTTGCGATGAAGAATCCATTGAGGATTCAATGCCTTGATGCAGATTTAT
>CAXBRX010000213.1:0-6156 GCA_963977835.1 uncultured Derxia sp. | reverse complement strand
GAGCGGGGGCTGCGCGCGCTCGAAGCGGTCGGACTGACCGAGCGCGCTGCCCACTATCCGCGCCAGCTCTCCGGTGGCGAGCAGCAGCGGGTGGCCCTCGCGCGTTCCCTCGTCACCGACCCGATCATCGTGCTCGCGGACGAGCCGACCGGCGCCCTCGACTCCCGCAACGCCGAGAACGTGATGGAGATCTTCGAGTCGCTGCGCTCACCCGAGCGCGCGGTGGTGCTCGTCCGCCGGGCGGATCCTGGCGGGTCTCGCCGTAGCGGCGGCACTGCTCGCTTGTAGCCCGGCCTACGATTGGCGCAGCGCCGGTGCCGAGCGCGGTTACACGGCCGTGCTGCCCGCGCGCCCGCAAGTGGAAACCCGCAGCCTGCCTTTGTTCGGGCAAAGCATCGCCCTGACCTTGACCAGCGCCGAAGCGCAAGGCCAATTGTTTGCGATCGGTGATGCGCGCCTGCCACCCGCGCTGGCGGCGCCCGAGCAGCATGAAGCAGTCTTGCAAGCCTTCGAAGACGCGTTGTTGCGCAATCTGAACGCGAAACTCGTGCGCCGCGCGCCCGTGCTCTGGCACGGCACGCCGGCGCCCGAGGCCGGCCGCGAGATCGAGGTGTTGGGCCAGACCGCCGACGGCGAACGCCGGGCACTGGCCCGGCTGTTGATCCGCAAAGACCGGTTTTACGAATTGATCGTGATCGGCGGCGCAAAGTCGCCGCCGGCCGACGTCATCGAGACCTTCTTCGATGGCTTTCGGCTCGCGCCCTGAAGCGCCGAATCCGGCGCCGTACTCAGTGCAGCAAAGGCAGCGGCGTGCGCCGGCCGCGCTCGTAAAGCGAAAACACGCGCAAAGCGAGGTCGTGCAAGCGCCGATCGTGGATTTCCTGGGTCAGGTCCACGAGATCCTGCCCGTACAGGCGGTCGTACAGCATGCGTACCGCGTCGACCCAGACGCCGTGCTCGGCCATGCGGTCGCGGAATGCCCCGAAAGCCTCGGCGCATTCGAGGCGCATCGCCTCCAAATACGCGTTGTTCAAAGCGTCGGCTTCGAATCCGTTGGGCAGCTCGGCCATGCTGGCTCCTAGACGAAAGGATGGGTTCATCAATTAAGCGTCAACGTAACGCATACTTGCGGCGTTCAAACCTCGGATTTGCAGCGCGTAGCACCGTCTGTTCGCGCCCAACCGCCTGGCTTTTTGGGCAAGGCAGCGATCCAACCGCGGGAATAATCCCGCACGACCATCAGGGGAGCACCACCATGTTCAAGAAACTCACGCTGTCCGCCGTTCTCGTTGCCTTCTCGTTCGCCGCCGGCTCGGCCATGGCGCAAGACGCCGCCAAGAAGGAACCCACCGCCCAGCAAACCAAGATGGCGACCTGCAACAAGGACGCCGGCGACAAGAAGGGCGACGAACGCAAGGCTTTCATGAAGGAATGCCTGAGCGCCAAGAAGGCCGAAGCGACCGACAAGAAGACGGCGCAGCAAGAAAAGATGAAGAGCTGCAACAAGGAAGCCACCGGCAAGAAGGGCGACGAACGCAAGGCCTTCATGAAGGAATGCCTGAAGGGCTGATCGCCCACCGGGTCTGAGCTTCACCAAACAGGGCGCTAACCAAGCGCCCTGTTTTCTTTGGTGGCCATGCTGCGTGACGGAAAGCCCTTGCCGACGACCACACGACCCGCCACCGTGCGGATTCTTGAGTCCGCCGCCAGGTTGTTCCGATGAAGCGTTACGCCGATCTGCTCGCCGATGCCCTCACCCGCGTGCGCGAATGCATGCCCTGGGACTTGCGCGCTCGCTTGCTCGCCGCCGACCCGCCCTTGCTGCTCGATGTGCGCGAACCGGCCGAATTCGCGGCCTTGCGCATCGCGCGGTCCATCAACGTGCCGCGCGGCGTTCTTGAACAGGCCTGCGAATGGGAGTTTGACGACACCGTGCCGGCACTGGCGGCACGCCGCGATCAACCCATCGTCGTGATCTGCCGCTCGGGCAACCGTTCGGTGCTCGCGGCCGACACCTTGTGCGCGCTCGGTTTTGCCGACGTGGTGTCGCTCAAGACCGGATTGCGCGGCTGGAACGACTTCGAACAGCCGCTGGTCGATGGGCTAGGCGATGCGGTCGATGCCGACACGGCCGACGCCTTGCTCGCGGCGCGGGTGCGGCCCGAGCAGCGCAAACCGCGCTGAACGCCTGCGCAGCAGCCAGACACCGACGGCTCAAGCAGATTGCCCGGCGGCAAAGGCGTCGATCGCAGCCTTGGCCGCGCTGACGCTGCCGCCGTGTTCGGCGCGATACAACTGCAAGGCTTCGAATTTGCGCGCCGGATCGAGCGCGAGCGCTTTCCAGGTCGGCGGCGCTTTCCATTCGCGGCTCGGGTCAGCCACCACATGCGGCGTGAGCTGGAAATGATGCACCCGGCCATCGGCCCAATATTGCGTGGAAAGGTCGTAAACCTCACCCGACCAACGATCGGAATCGGGCGCCGGATGATCGACACTGACCCGCCCTTCGCCGATGACCCAGGTGCGCTCGGGCATGCGCTTGGCGATCAAGGCGGCGCGTGTATCGGTGATCGAAAAACCGTAGGGCAATTCGCCCGCGTAGGCGCGATGCTGGTCAGCCCCCTCGGCATACAAAAAGATCGAGACCAGCACGCGATGCGCGCGCTTGCCCGCAACGGGCTGCTCGTCTTTGAACAACAGATCGAAGCCGCCCGGTTTGCTGACCACGTACTGGCTGCCGTCGCTGGGCTTGTCGGCGCGGTACGGCGCCTGGGTGTTGAGCAAGGCCGTGAGTTCGGGCGCGTCGAGCGACTTGCCGAAGCACCGGCTCAATTCATCGAGAAAGTTCATTCGTCTTCCTCAGGCGTATCGGCAATGGCCAGCGCCCTTGCCCATTGCGGCGCGCGTGCGCATCGCGGGCCTTCGGAGCGGTAGGCATTGCATTCGAAACTCGCGCGCTCCACGCCATCGCTCAAGCGCAGCAGATGCAACATGCGCGGACCATCGCCATGTGCAAATTCCTGGCGCACCACCAAGTGCTCGCCATCGGCCGCAAACGCCCAGGCGAAAATCGGCGGCGTCGCCGGTCCGACCACGCGCACGATCCGCACGCCGTCATGAATCACCAATTCGTCCGGCAAGGGATAGCTCGTGCAGCAATTGGGCGTCAGCACGGTCCAGCCCACAAGGCGCCCATCGGGCGAGATCTGCACATTGTCGAACCCGACCTGCTCGCCCATCGTGTACGGCGCCGTGATGCGCACGCCGTGATTCGTCTCGATGTCGAGGCGAGCGTGGTCGTCGGACACCTTCGCCGCCGTCACCGCCAGCGCGCGATCGCTCGCATAAACGATTTCGTTGCGGCCATCGACCGCTTCGACGAACACCGTCCACGATGCGCGCAACCGCTCGGGCCGCCCGTCGCGGCCGATGTGCTCCAACGTCTCGCACGGCTTGAACCCCGGATCGACGACCTCGACCTCGGCTGGGCCGTTGCCCTTGAACCAATGATCGACATGCAGACGGATCACGCGCGGCCCCAACTCCGAGTCTGACGGCGCCGGCCCGACATCCAGCACATGGCCCACGAATGCCCAATGCACCTGCGCGAACAAGGCGCCGGGCTGCGGCTGTGCAGACGGATGGACGGCGGGCCGCGAACAAGCCCAGGCGGGCATCGTCATCGCAATGCAGGTCAAGACGAGCGCGGCGCGCGCCCACGCCGCCAAACGACGGGTTGGACGATTCAACCGAGACTCCCGGAACGCGGGGACGGCGGCAGGCCGGCCGCGCGCGCCTCGTCTTCGGACAAGGGCAGGCGCGCGAGCAAGGGCGCGACATGCCAACGCACCTCTTTTTGCGTCTGCGCGGCCAAGAGCCCCAGCAAAGCCGCCTTGAACGGCAGCAACCAATCATGGTGGGCGGCGGTGACTTTCTCGATCGCATCGGCGCAGCGCATGCGCAACAGCGCATCGTCGCTGTACAAGCCATCGAACAAGACTGCGAGCAAGGCCGGTTGCATCAACACCGCCTCGACTGCGCGCTCGACACCCGCGACCGAACGCCGATCGCCGCCGAGCAAGGACTTCAGGAGGAAATGCATGGAATGCGCAGGTCGGCGCCGGACGCTCCCGGGCACGACACTGCAAAAACGCGATGTTGAAATGATACGCCGACGCGGCTCAACTCAAGGCCGCAGCGCTTTCGAAGACAGACTCTGCAAACGCCGCGCGCGCCGATTCCAATACACCGCAAACGTGAACTTGTAGCTCAGATAGAACACCACTGAACACCAGGCGATGCCCACCGCCGCCATGGCCACCGAACGCTCGACCGCGCCGGTGCCCATCGCAGCTGCCGTGATGACGGCACCGTAGGTCGGCCCGAACCGCACACTCATGCTCAACAGTTTTGCGTCATCGATGAGCACATCCTTGGGCGGACGTTGCGACAGAAACGGCCACCAGCCGGAATCCATGTCGGACAGGCGGTTCATCCAATCTTCGAAGGCGGGCATACGCGAAGTCTGCGAAAAGGAATCGGCCGCCGGACACGATGCGTCGGCAGCCACGATGCGCGGATTCAATCGGTTCCGTGCGCGCTTGACCAGCGCGCGCCCGAAGTCTTCGGACCAACGGCTGCTGCGGCCGGACCCGCGTGGCACTTAGTGTTGCGATTTGCGCAGCATCAAGATTGCGTCGACTCGCCAGACCATTTGACGAAGCCGCGCACATTCATCGCGAAGAAGCCAAGGTTCGCCAACACCATGGCGATGCTATGCGCCCAAAGCCCGATCGATGCCCAGCACAGATTGCCGCACATCATCACGATGAAGCCGCTGCGATTCTTGTTGCCCAACAGATAGATCGCGGCGAACGTCAGACACATCGCCAACCAATCGAGGCCAAGGTAGTGGGTCATTCCAGATCTCCGCGTCGCACAAGGTGGTGACCAATCTGACGCGATTGCCGCCCCCTATCGGTATGCACAAGGCTCGACATTCTGAGTGTGCGCTACAGGCTCGCAATCGCTTTAACGGGTTACGTCTCGATCGCCCGTCGCAACGCTGCGCGCGCCAACAGGCGCGTCGAATCGAGCGTCGGGATCGGGGTGTTCGCGTCGTTGAGCGCCAGCGGCAGCTCGGTGCAACCGAGCACGAGCGCTTGCGCGCCATGCGCCTGCAAACGCATCGCAACGGCCTGCAAACGCGCCACGCTTTCCGGCAGGACGCGGCCATAGACCAGTTCGTCGAGGATGATGCGCGAGACCTCCTTCGCCTGGAGCGCGCGTACGGCCGTCGCGACCGCGAGGTAGGTCTTTCCCGTTCCCGCCGGACCGATCGCGAAGGTGATCGTCGAGCGACGCATCGCATCGACGTATTCCTTCTGGCCGAGCGTCTTCGGGGAGATGCCCCTGCCCCGGTTCGAGAGCACCACGTCGGCGAGGACCTCGCTCGGTCGCGCGCGGTCACCCTTGATGAGTTGGATCGAGCGCCCGACGGCGGAAGCGTTCAGCTCCTGTCCGGCGTCCAGGAGGCTGAGGAGTTCCTCGAAGAGGAGCCCGACGCGCTCGGCCTCCCCGTGGGGACCGCTGATCGTGATCTCGTTGCCGCGCACGACGATGCGCGCGGCGAAGGCGGCCTCGACGAGCTTCAGGAGTTCGTCGCGCCGCCCGAGGAGGGCGACCATGTCGCGGTCGCCCGGCACGAGGACCTTGACGTCCGTGGTGGCGGTCACGCGGGCAGGAGTCTATCGGTCGGGGTCATCGGGACGGTCATCCCGGCGGCCAGGCGAGCGCCCGGCCACCGAGCAGGTGGAGATGGAGGTGGAACACCGACTGGCCCGCGTCGGCGCCCTCGTTCACGACGATCCGCCAGCCCGTCCGCTCGACGCCCTCGGCGCGGGCGAGATGGGCCGCTGCCTGGAACAGGTCGGCGAGGGTCTCGGCGTGGCGGTCCTCCAGCTCGCTCATGCGCGACACGTGCTCGCGGGGGATGAGGAGGACGTGCGTCGGCGCCGCGGGATTGATGTCGCGGAAGGCGAGCACGCGGTCGGTCGCGTGGAGGATCTGCGCGGGGTTCTCTCCGTCCCAAATTACATGAAGCTCAAGAACGGGCCTGTCTGTTGCGGCCTGCTCGGGTGCATTGTTGTCCTTCTC